>CABSBA010000007.1 GCA_902475825.1 uncultured Collinsella sp.
CCCCTGCCCACGGGTCCGCACACCTTCGTGCACAAGAAAGCGATTCCACCCGACCGAGTGGCAGAAAAACCATCACAACATTCGATGCTTTTCCCGATTTTGGCGAAAAACGTCGAATGTTGTGATGGTTTGTGTGTTGAGGATGGGCGCTAAGCCTACACGGCGCATGCCCGTATTCAAATGGAAATGACCGCGCTCGGAGCGTGACTTTTTTCGCCCCACTGTCGACACAAACCTTGACTCTACAATCGTTATAGGGTTTTCACTACACTGGTACCTAAACGAACCAAGCCAGAAAGTACCCCGCCCATGGAACACGACCTCACACGCGGCAATGTCCTTAAGACCATCGCGGTCTTTGCCCTGCCTTATATGCTCTCGTACTTTTTGCAGATGCTCTACGGCATGGCCGACCTGTACATGATGGGGCAGTTTAGCGGCGCTGCCGGCATCACCGCCGTGGGCAATGGCGCGCAGACGCTCTATATCATTACCGTGACGCTCGTGGGCCTGGCCATGGGAACGACGGTCATCGTCGGCCACGCCGTGGGCTCGCGCCGGTTTGACCGTGCCGAGACCGCTATCGGCAACACCATTACACTCTTTATGGGTGTCTCGGTGGTGCTGGCCGCTGTCCTGCTCGCACTGTGCCCGCAGATCGTGTCACTCATTGGCACGCCGGCCGAGGCAGTCGAAGGCACCGCCGCCTACCTGCGCATTTGTTTTATGGGCATTCCCTTTATCGCCGCGTACAACATCCTCTCGGCCATCTTTCGCGGCCTGGGCGATTCGCGCTCGCCCATGTACGTGATCGGCGTGGCGTGCATCATTAACATCGCGCTCGACTTTCTGTTTATCGGCCACATGGGGCTCGGCCCCGTGGGCGCGGCGCTCGGCACGGTAACCGCGCAGACGTCCAGCGTTGCCCTCGCACTCGTGTGGCTCAAGAGCCGCCGCACGAACATCCACGTTAAGCGCAGCGACCTGCGCCCCCAGCCCGAGGTGCTCGGCAGCATCCTTAAGATCGGCGTGCCCGTGGCCGTGCAGGACGGCTGCATCCAGGTGGCGTTTATGTTTATCACCGTCATCGCCAACCACCGCGGCCTGGTCGACGCCGCCGCCGTGGGCCTGGTCGAGAAGATGATCAGCTTTTTGTTCATTGTGCCGAGCTCCATGGGCGCCACCGTCAGCGCGCTCACGGCGCAAAATGCCGGCGCGGGCAAGGGCGACCGCGCGCGTCAGGTGCTCAAAGATGCCATGACTATCTCGGTGGTGTACGGCTGCCTGATCACAGCGCTGATGTGGCTGGTGGCGCCGGCGTTTATCGGCTTTTTTGCCAAGGACCCCGCGGTGGTCGCGGCCGGTACCGGCTATATGCACAGTTATATTTTCGACGCAATCTTTGCCGGCATCCACATTTGCTTTAGCGGCTTTTTCGCTGCGTATGGCAAGAGCTACATCGGCTTTGCGCACAACGTGCTGGCCGTGGCGCTCATTCGCGTGCCCGGTGCGTGGCTGCTGTCGAATGCCTATTCCGATACGTTGTTTCCCATGGGCATCGCTTCGCCGTGCGGGTCAATTCTGTCGGCAGTCATTTGCGTGATGGCATTTACCATACTCAACCGCCGCGGGGCTTTTGACAAGCTGATGGCGTAGAGGATCGTTTGCGTCGTACGACCTCGGCGCCCCTTCCCCGTCCATTGAAAGGAGCGGTGCCATGACCGACTCGCCAACTGAACATACCGAGGGTCTGCTCCGCATTGGCGAGGTTGCGCGCCTGTTTAACCTGAGCGTGGGCACGCTGCGCCATTACGAGCAGATGGGCTTGCTGGATCCGGCACACATCGATCCGGCAAGTGGATACCGCTACTACGGATCGCGGCAGCTCTCCACCCTCAACACCATCAGTCATCTGCGTGTTCTCGACTTGCCGCTCGCACAAATCCGTGAGTTTGTGACCACGCGCGATGTGGACCTCATGCAGCGGCAGCTGGCTCAGCAGCAGGAGCTCATCGAGCGCAAGCGCCGCGAGCTCGAACGCGTGTCGCGCAAGATCGATAACCGGCTTGCCCTGTTGCACGATGCCCTGAACACCGAGCTCGATACCATTTGCACAATCGATGCGCCCGAGCTTCGCTGCGCCGTGTTGCGCGAACGCGTCAACCCCACCGACGCCTATGCGTTGGAGTGGCAGATTCGTCAACTGCAGAAGGGCCAGCACGAGACCTTTGTCTTTCTGGGCAACTTGGGCGTTGGGATTAGCGCCGAGCGCCTCGCCGCCGGCGACTTTGATGGCTACGACGAGGTCTTTCTACTGCTCGATGACACCGATGATTACGTGGGCGACCTCGAGACGCGGCCCGCCGCGCGCTGCCTGACCATTAGCTTTCGCGGCACGCACGGGCAAGCAACCCCACGCTATGAGCAGCTGCTCAACTATATGCGCGAGCGCAACCTGACACCCGTCGGCCCCTCGCGCGAGATCGCCCTCATCGACGACATCATCAGCGACGACCCCACAACCTACGTGACGCAGATCACGGTGCCCGTTGCCCCGTCCAAATAAGAACCGCTCGAAAGGCATCATGCTTTCCGGGCGGTTCTTCAATTAGGCTATCGATGCGCTAAGCCTGGGGCACCTCACCGGTAGCCAAGATCTGCTCGAGTGCGTCCTCATCCAGTACGGGCACACCCAGCTGCTCGGCCTTGGTGAGCTTGGAGCCCGCCTTGGGGCCGGCGACCAGATAGCTCGTCTTCTTTGACACACTGCCCGAAACCTTGGCGCCGAGCACCTTGAGCGCCGCGCCCGCCTCGTCGCGCGTGCGGTTGACGAGCGTGCCGGTGAGCACGAAGGTCAGACCCGCGAGCGGCTGTGCGTCGGCGAGCTCGCCCGCCACGCCAGCGTCGGCCGCGGCTTGCGCGTGCGCGGTGCCCAAGTCGACCTCGAGCGACAGGCCCGCCTGGCGCAGGCGCTCCAGCACGGCAAGGTTTTCGGGCACGGCCAGGAACTGCTTAACGCTCGCCGCAATCTTGGGACCGATGCCCTCGCACTCGGCGATATCCTCTTCGCTCGCCACGATAAGCTTGTCAATCGACAGGAATCGCTCGGCGATGACCTCGCCCACACTCTTGCCCACATGGCGGATGCCCAGGGCAAACAGCACGCGACCGAGCGGCTGGCTCTTGGACTTGTTGAGCTCGGCGATGATTTTCTCGGCCGTCTTGAGGCCCACCGGAATGGGGTCGCCCTTCTTAACGCCCTTTTTGCTGTTGGAGCTGGCATAGGTGCGGCCCGTGTCCAGTCCGGCGATGTCGTCGACCGTGAGCTGATAGAAGTCTGCGACATCGTGGATTAGGCCGGCGGCGATCATCTTGTCGACGATCTCGTCGCCCAGGCCATCAACGTCCATGCAGCCGCGGCTCACCCAGTGGAGCAGGCGCTCCTTGAGCTGTGCGGGGCAATCGATGGAGACGCAGCGGTAGGCGACCTCACCGTCCTCGTGGACCACGGGGCTGCCGCACACGGGGCAGACCTCAGGCATGTGCCAGTCGACCGAATCGGCCGGGCGCTTGTCGAGCACCGGGCCCACGACCTCGGGGATTACGTCGCCTGCCTTGTGCACGATGATGGTGTCGCCCTCGCGCACGTTTTTGCGACGAATCTCGTCGATGTTGTGCAGCGTGGCGCGCGCGATGGTGGAGCCAGCGACCGTCACCGGGTCGAACTCGGCGACCGGCGTGAGCACACCGGTGCGGCCCACCTGGATGCGAATTTCGCGCAGGACGGTCTGCTTTTCCTCAGGCGGGAACTTAAAGGCAATGGCCCAGCGCGGCGCGCGGGCGGTAAAGCCCAGGTCAAGCTGCTGCTGAAAGCTGTCGACCTTTACGACCACGCCGTCGATGTCGTAATCGAGGTCACCGCGATGTTCGAGAGCCTGGGCACAGAACTCGTGAACCTCGGCCGGCGTGGCGCAACGAGCCACGTTGGGGTTGACGCTAAAGCCGGCGCTACGCAGCCAGTCCAGAAACTCGCGCTGGCTGTGGACGTGCAGCGGATCGGTATCGGCGATGGCATAGATAAAGGTGGCCAGGTCGCGGCGCGCTGTGACCTTGGGATCCTTTTGGCGCAAGCTGCCGGCGGCGGCGTTGCGCGGGTTGGCGAAGGGGTCGCGACCCTCGGCATCGGCCTCGTCGTTCAGACGCACAAAGCTGCCCTTGGGCATATAGACCTCACCGCGCACCTCGATGGTGCGTTCGCGGTCGGCGCCCATGTGGGCGAGCGCCGGCTCGGACAGGTGCATGGGCACGTCCTTGATGGTACGGACGTTGAGCGACACGTCCTCGCCCGTGGTGCCGTCGCCGCGCGTTGCCGCGCGTACGAAGGTGCCGTTTTGGTAGGTAAGTGCCACGCCCAGACCGTCGATCTTAAGCTCGCAGGTATAGGTGACGCCACCGGCACCGAGCGCATCCTCGGTGCGCTGGAGCCACGCGTCGAGTTCGTTCAGATCCATGGCATCGTCCATGGAATACATGCGCGCCATGTGCATGACCGGCGTAAACTGCTCGCTCACGTAGCCGCCCACGCGCTGGGTATAGCTGTCGGGCGTCACCAGGTCGGGGTAGGTCGCCTCGATTTCCTGCAGTTCAACGAGCATTTTGTCAAAGGCGGCGTCTGTGATCTCGGGTGCGTCGAGCATGTAGTAGCGATAGGCGTGGTAATCGAGCTCGTGGCGCAGCTCGGCCGCACGCGCTGCCGCCTGGGCACGGGCATCGGCCGGTGCAGCGACATCCGCACTCGCGGGCGTTTCGGTATCGATGTCCACACCGTCACCAAACAGGCTCGATTGCTCCATAGCGGCACTCCTTCGCTCGATTTCAAACGGTTACTAGAGTACCACCGGTCACTTTGGCGCCGAATAGCCCTTTCGAACCGCACCGAATCGGCAGCCACCAGGCCGGGGTGGATCGCGCGATCAAACCATGCCCTTGCCAGTTCTAAATGATCCGTTTTCCTCCGTCCCCAACGGATCAATGAGAAAAGAGGGGGCTGTCCCACATTGATGGGACGGCCCCCTCTGGCATCGGTATGTGCGATACGGCTCGTTAGTAACCCTGGCCGTATCCCTGACCCTGGCCCTGCTGGCCTAGTAGCTCCTCCAGGTACTGGCGCAGCTGCTCGTCGGTAATACCGCCGTTGCCGGTGTCGGTCGAACTGTCGTCCTGCTGCTGGTTCTGCAACTCCTCATCGGAGCCCAGCTCGACGGTGACCTTCTTCTCTTCCTTGCCGCGCATGAGCGTGATCTCGACTTTCTCGCCCACCTCGTGGCTGCGCAGCGCGATGATCAGGCCATCAGCGCTCGTAATCTCATCGTCGCCCAGCTTGGTAATGACATCGCCCTCTTGGATGCCAGCCTTGGCGGCAGGACCGTCCTCGACAACGCTCGCCACATACGCGCCGCTATCGGTGCTCAGCTTATTAGTACGGGCGTTAAGCGCATTGACGCTCGAAAGCGTGGCGCCCAGGTACGGATGAACCGGCGTCTTACCGTCGATGATCTGGTCGGCAATGTTCTTGGCATAGTTGACCGGAATGGCAAAACCCACGCCCGAGCTGGAGCCCGAATAGCTCTCGATGAGCGAGTTAATGCCCACGAGCTCACCATTGTCGTTGACAAGCGCGCCGCCGGAGTTGCCCGGGTTAATGGCGGCATCGGTCTGGATCATGTTGGCATAGATGGTGTTGCCGCTGGTAGAGCTCATGGCCGTGGAGCGATACAGCGCCGACACGATACCCGTGGAGACAGACTGCTCGTTGCCGAACGGCGAGCCGATCGCCATGACCCACTCGCCCACGTTGAGCTTGGAAGAATCACCGATCTCAATCGGCGTGAGCTTGGAGGCGTCGGCGTCCTTGAGCTTGATGACGGCCAGGTCGCTTGAGGCGTCGTTGCCCACGAACTCGGCCTCGTAGGTGGTGCCGTCGTCCATGGTCACCACGTACTGGTCGTAACCATCGACCACGTGGTTGTTGGTGAGGATATGGCCCTCGGTATCGAGTACCACGCCCGAACCAACGCTGCCCGAGCTATCCGACTCATCAGAAGACTGCGAAAGCGAGCCATTCTGGCTGCCGCTCGAAGTGGCAGTGATGGAAACGACGGAGGGCAGGGCCTTGGCAGAGACGGCCTCGGCCAGCGTGGTGTCCTCGGAGTCGATCGTGATCTTTTGCGTCGATGAACCCGAAGCACCCGCCGTCACGGCGTTCCTGCCGCCGCCGATATCGAGCGTGCCGCTCATAATGAGCGCAATGACCAGCAGGGCGCCGCAGGCACAACCGGCGAGTGCCGTAATAAAGATCGGCAGCTTTTTGGTCTTAGTCTTGACCACTGTGTGCTTGTTTACAACCTGCTGGCTGTCCAGCGGCTTGCCGGTCTGTGTGTCGTAGGCCTGCACGTAGGGAATGTTGCTGTCGGCAGGCGTCGACTCCACCTGCACGCGCGGTTGCTGCTGCGTCTCGCCGGCGTGGCCCGCATCCTGGGGACGCTGAGAATCGTTCTCGCTCATAGCTGCGATCCTTTCGTCAAATAACCAAAGGCCCGCCAAACATGTGGCGGGCCATCATTGTTCACGTTGAGTTGTACCCCAATATGCGGGCGAACGTGTATGAGAACGCAATCTTTTAGGAAGGCTTAAGTTCTGCTGCAAACTCGAAAGGGATCCACGCATGCGGCAAAACCACCACAAAGGTGCCTGCCCCCTTTGTGGTGAAAAGCTAATCCTTAAACAGATAGCCCACGCCGCGGACGGTGGTGATATGTGCCGCGATCTGCGGGCCCACCTTGGAGCGGATGCGTCGGATGTGCACGTCGACGGTACGCGTACCGCCGCAGTACTCAAAGCCCCACACGCGGTGCAGCAGTACCTCGCGGCTGTAGGCACGGTTGGGATGCGTCGCCAAAAAGCTCAGCAGCGAGTACTCCATCAGCGTCAGGTCGATGGGCTCGTTATCGAGTGTCACCTGGTAGGTAGCCAGGTTAATCTCGAGGTTATCGATGTTGAGCACATCGTCGGCGGCGACGGTCTCCTCCTCGCCCATCAGGCGCTGTGCGCGAGCCTTGAGCTCGTTGGGCGTCGCCGTGGGGCATACAAAGTCGGCATGCGCGTGATTCGGCAGGCGCAGGGTGCCGAGCGCCTCGTCGTCGACAATCACCAACATGGGGACGCCGCCGCGATCGTCAAGCCACTTGGCAATCTGATCGATGCGGTCGCTGCGGATACCGTCGGAATCGAGGATCAGCAGGTCAAAGTCGTGCGCCGCAGTCGGCGAATCGGGGGTAGCCAGGCTCACCTCGACACCCAGGGTGGTCGTCAAGCTGCGGGCAAACTCGTGGAAGCGCGTCGTGCGCGCCATGAACAGGGCACTCTTTTCGGACATATCGGCCTCCAAGGAAATGAGCTCAATCGTACTGGAACAAGCCAGCGCGATTAGGAGTTCGCCAGATAATGCTTGATCTCCCACTCGGTGATCGTGGACTCAAACTTATGCCACTCGTTGCGCTTCTTTTTGAGGAAGAAGCTGTGGATGTGCTCGCCGAGGGCATCCTTCATAAACTGCGAGTCCTCAAAGACGTCGAGTGCCTCTTTGAGCGAGCGCGGCAGCGGCGTGTAGCCGGCCTCGAGCATCTGACGGTCGGTGAGTTTGAGCGTCTCGGCCGTGGCCTCGGGCGGGAGCTCCAGCTTGCGCTCGATGCCATCGAGACCGGCCGCCAGCGTGACGGCGTTGACCAGGTACGGATTGGCCATGGGGTCGGGGCTACGAAGCTCGATGCGCGTGGACAGCTGCTTGCCGGGCTTGTAGACCGGGATGCGGATCATGCTCGCGCGGTTGCGCAGGCCCCATGTGGCGTACTGCGGCACGGAGTCGCCGCCCGTGGTGATGCGCTTGTACGAGTTGACCGTGGGGTTGGTGATGGCGCTAATCTCGCGCGCGTGCGCCAGGATGCCGGCCATGTAGTGCTTGGCGATATCGGAGAGGTGGTACTTCTCGTCATCCTCGCCCCAAAAGACGTTGTTGCCGTCGTGGTCGAACAGCGACTGATGCAAAAACATGGCGCTGCCGTCCTCGCCCGCCAACGGCTTGGGCATAAAGGAGGCATGGCAACCGCTCTCGTAGGCCTGCTGCTTAATGATGAGTTTGGCCGTGGTGATGGCGTCGGACATGCTCAGGGCCTCGGCGTGGCGCAGGCTCATGCCGTGTTGCGAGCGGCCGGCGGCGTGGAAGGTGTACTCCACGGGCACGGACATCTTCTCGAGCGTGAGGACCGTGTTGCGACGCAGGTCGCGGGCGGCGTCGCTCACCGAAAGATCAAAGTAGCCCACGTTGTCGAGCGGCTCGGGGGTGTGCTCGTCGGGGAAGTAGTAGTACTCCAGCTCGGCGCCCACGTTGAGCAGATAGCCGGCCTTCTCGGCCTTGTAGAACATGCGGCGCAACGCATCGCGCGGGTCGCCGGCAAACGGCTTGCGATCGGGAGTGCACACGTCGCAGAACACGCGGGCAACGCCGTTATGGCTCGGGCGCCACGGCAGGATCTGGAAGGTCGAAGCATCGGGGAATGCGAGCATGTCGGCTTCCTCGGGCGTGGCAAAGCCCTCGATAGCGGAGCCGTCAAAGCCAATACCCTCCTCAAAAGCGACCTCGAGGTCCTCGGGGCTAATGGCAAAGTTCTTGAGGCGGCCGAGAATGTCGACAAACCACAGACGCACAAAGCGGATGTCACGCTGCTCTACGGAGCGGAGTACGTAATCGATGTTCTGCTGGTTCATGTCGCTCCCCTTTCTTTCGGGCGGGTTTCGACTGGTCTATATCGCAGATACTATCGCAGAAAAATGTTTCCGCAGGGTTAAAGCGTATCAAGCGCTCAAAAAACGTGTGTGAACAGGCCGTTGCGAACGAGCGGCTAGCGCGAGGTCGAAGCGCGGTGTTCGATGTGGCCGGGGATCTCGATGCGCTTGGGGGCGAGCTTTGCGGCATCGCCCACCGTAGTGGTAACGACGTCGATACGCTCGGACAGACGCTCGACTACGCGCTCGGCAATGGTAAGGGTGTCTTGCGCGGCCGTGGTCACACCGCCAAAGAGCACATGGTTCCAGGGATAATCGTCAAACGTCGCGATCTTGAGCCCCGCCGGCAGCGAGGGACCAAGCTGCGCCAGTGCCTCGGTCAGACGCAGGAAGACCAGACCGTTGACAGCAATGAGGCCGAGCTTTTTGCCTGCATAGCCGCGGATGGTCTCGTCCAAGCGGCCGACGCCCGAGGCGCCACCGTCGGCCAGAGTGACGACCTCACCCGCAAGGCCGCGTCGCGAAAGTTCGTCGGCAAAGGCCTCGGCACGCTCGCGACGCACGGGGCTGTCGTCGCTTGCCTCGGTGAGCAGGCACAGGCGCTCGCTGCCAGCGGCGGCCAAGGCATCTACCAAGCCGGCAACTAGCTCGCGGTTGTTAGATGTCACCAGATCGACACCGCCAGCGGCAACATCGCGGTCGAGCAGCACAACGGGCAGTCGTCCCGCTGCCGCGGCGATCGCCTCGTCATTGCCTCCGCAGGTATTGACGACCAGGCCATCCACACCAGCGTCGATAAGCCTGGTGAGCGACTCTGCTTCCTTTGCGGAATCGTTGCCGCTAATGGCCGTCATGAGCGAGCAGCCGCGCGCGGCGGCGCTAGCGGAAAGGCCCTCGAGCATGGCGCTGGAGAACGGGTTGGCGATGTCGGCCAAGATCACGCCGATAAGGTTGGTGCGCGAGCTGCGCAGATTGCGCGCGGCGGCACGCGGGCGATAGCCGGTGCGCTCGATGACCTCGGCAATGCGAGCACGGGTCTCCTCGGTCATTTGCCCGGGACGGTTGTTGAGATAGCGCGAGACCGTGGCCGGGCTCACACCCGCCTCGACGGCAATGTCCTTGATTCTCATCTGCGCCATGGCGCACCCCGTTTCCCCATTGTCAGCAGTCTGAGCCATTTTAGGCATTTTTTAAAAATCTCGGTTGCAAAACGCTGTAGGTGAGCAGCATCGTTTTTGCGTCTCGAGCAGATGCGGTGATGGGCTAGATAGACGAGTCTTTGGACAGCTCAAAATAGTCGGGATGCATGGCGATAACCGGGCCCTGCTCCTCGGGCATCAGGTGCAGGTGCGTCTCTGCCAGATAGCTCGCCGCGTCGGTATCGCCCCTCTTAATGGCCTCGAGAATCCGGCGATGCTGTCGACGAATCGGCTCCCAATCCAGGTCCTGCGACACCATACGCAACCAGTTGTATCGCTCAAAATGCGTGTTGACGCTCTTCATCCAATCCCACAGCATGTGACGGCCGGCAATCACGAAACACGTCTCATGGAACAGGTTGTCCAGATCGAAAAAGCGACGCGTTTCGCTATGGTCGAGCGACTCGGACTCGGCAAGAATCTGCTCGAGCCGATGCTTTTGCTCGGGCGAGGCGGCCGAACAGCATTTAATGAGTACGCTTCTTTCGAGTTTCTCGCGCAAGAAACAGGCATTCTCGGCGTGTTCCATGCTGATCTTAGAGACGTAGGTGCCGCTCTTGGGACGCGTTTCCACCAGCTCCTGCTCACGCAAGCGCACAAAGGACTCGCGAATGGGCGTGCGCCCGATTCCCGTCTCCTTTTCCAGACCAATCGCCGAAAGGCGCGTGCCGGGCTTGAGCTCGGCATAGATGATCTTGGAGCGCAATGCGTTGTATGCCTGATCTTGCAGGCTCTGATTATGCTGGTGTTGTTCCATAAAGCCCTCGGATGAAGCTCACGGTTTGTCGAATTTCACCACGTAATACTATCGCATCCCCCATTCCCTCAGTTGTGGTGAGATAGAGACACTTGCGCCGCCGGGATCACAAGAGCAAGCGGCGGTCGTCCCACGCACGGGACGACCGCCGCTTTTTGCTATCTACCGACTGACGCCGCGGGGACAGGCCCCATGCACCAAGGGGTTGACTAGAGTTCGCAGGCAACCTTGTAGCCATCGCCGATGGCGTCGCGGATGTTGCCGCACTTGTTGGCATCGCCCAGCACGTGGGTGGCAACACCGGCTGCAGCCAGGTCGTCGGCAAGCTTGGTGTTGGGACGATAGCCCATGGCCAGCACCAGCGTATCGGCACCGGTGATGGTGTGGATCTCGCCATCCTTCTCGTAGCTGATGGCATCCTCGGTAATCTCGGTCACCTTGGCCTCGGTCAACACATGGACGCCCTTGGAGAGCATGCGCGTGATGAGCACCGCGCGACCGGCGCCGCCCTCGTTGGCGGCGAGCGTCTTGGTCATCTCGATGACGGTGACATCGCGGTTGGCCGGCGACAGGTCGTTGACCAGCGGGGCCAGGTAATCGGCCGTCTCGCAGCCGACGGTGCCGCCGCCTACGATGACGATCTTCTTGCCCGGGAAAGCCTTGCCACCCAGCAGGTCGTCAGCCGTCATAACCTGCTTAAAGCCCTGCATGAAGGCCGGAGCGATAGGCTCGGCGCCATAAGCCAGGACAACCTCGTAGCCCGCGTAGTCGCGCTGAATGTCCTCGGCCGTGAGCTCGGTACCAAAGACGCACGTGACGCCGGCCTCGGCCAGGCGACGGTACTGATACTTGATCACGCGGGTAAGCTCCTGCTTTGCCGGCGGCACGGCCGCGATGCGCATCTCGCCACCCGGTTCGTCCTGCTTGTCAACGAGCACCACGTTGTGGCCGCGCTTGGCGGCAATGTAGGCTGCCTCCATGCCCGCAGGACCAGCGCCCACAACCAGTACGTTCTTGGCCTCGGCGGCAGGCTCGTAGCCAGCCTCGTCGCGCTCCACGTCCGGGTTGACGGTGCAGGAGATGCGCTTACCGAACATAATGCCGTTCAGGCAGCGCAGACAGCCGATGCAGGGGCGGATATCGTCGGCGTTGCCGGCGGCCGCCTTGTTGCAGAACTCGGCGTCGCACAGATTGGCGCGGCCCATCATGCAGATGTCGGCAGCGCCGTCCTCGATCAGCTCCTCGGCGATCCAGGCCTCGTTGATGCGTCCAACGGTGGCGACGGGGATATTGACGTGCTTTTTGATCTCGCGCGAGCAGGCGGCATGCGAGGCCTGCTGCGTGCCGGCGGCGGGAATGGCGGAGCCGCGCTTGATGGTGGTACCGCCCGAGACATGAATCATGTCGACGCCAGCCTTCTCCAAGCGACGCGAGACGTAGATCATATCGTTGAGGGTCAGGCCGCCATCGGTGTACTCGTCGCCCGAGATACGGACGTCGATGATAAAGTCCTTGCCGCAGCGCTCGCGAATCTCGGCAATAACCTCGAGCAAGAAGCGCATACGGGCGTCGAGCGAGCCGCCGTACTCATCGGTACGCTTGTTGTAGAGCGGGGTCAAAAAACCGCCGAGCATGCCGTGGGCGTGGGCCGCATGGACCTCGACGCCATCGACACCGGCCTTCTGCATACGCACGGCAGCGTCGCCAAACTGATGCGTGAGCTCGTGGATCTCGTCGACCGTGATGGGGCGCGGCGCCTCGCGGGCGTAAGACGGGCCCACAAAGGACGGAGCGATCAGGCGCGGCGTGCCCGGAATGTTAAAGGCCATGTAGGCGGGGTGGAAGAGCTGCGGCATGATCTTGCAGCCATACTCGTGGACGGCCGCGGCGAGCTTTTCCCAGCCAGGGATAAACGTGTCGTCGTAGCAGCACATGTCACCCGGCAGATAGGTATAGGTAGGCTCGACCGTCACGACCTCGGTGATGATCAGGCCAACGCCGCCCTTGGCACGGGCACGGTAATGATCGACCAAGTCGTCGGTCACATAGCCATGATCGGCCAGGTTCGTGGACACCGGCGGCATAAAGACGCGGTTCTTGACCTCGGTCGTACCGACCTTGATCGGGCTAAAGAGCATCGGGTAGTCGGAAGACTCCATACAGGGTTCCTTTCGTTTGAGCCGCTCGGCGGCAGTTGCTGACACACCTATCGTATCAGCAACCGCGCTGTACTCGACCGCGCACGCTCCCCCGGCTTTTACTCAGCCCACAAAAAAGTTGCGGTGGAATAGTTCCTGAATGAGGCGCTTGGCACACCAAACAGGAACTATTTCACCGCAACTGATGGGCGGGGTGGAATTGAGGGCTCAGATAGTCAGTCATGCCCTCATCCGCCACTCCCTCACCTACAGCGCGCCGTCCAGCATAAGGTTCACCTTGAGCACGTTGACCGTGGGCTCGCCGAACACGCCGAGGAAACGGCCCTTGGTGCACGCGGCGATGATGTCGCGCACCTCGTCCTCGCTTTTGCCCGTGGCCTTGGCAAGGCGCGGGACCTGGTACTCGGCGGCATCCGGAGAGATCTCCGGGTCGAGGCCGGACCCCGAACACGTCACCAGGTCGACGGGCACAGCGTCCATATCGGCATCGGGGTTGGCGGCGCGGATCTTCTTCACGCGCGCATCTATCAGCTGCCGATACTCCTCACTCGCCGGGGACAGGTTGGACGGGGTACCATACGCCATGAGCTCGCCGTCTTCGCCTTCGACAATTGACACATTCTGGATACGACCCCACATGTGGGCATCGTCATCGAAGTTCTGGCCGATGAGCACGGAACCCACAACCTTGCCGTCGACCGTAATGAGCGATCCGTTCGCCTGGTACGGAAACGCAAGCTGCGCGACGCCGGTCACCACGAGCGTGTATCCCAGGCCGCAGACGATGGTAAACAGCGCGAACACGCCAAGTGCGCGCGATGCGATACCTTTGAACATACAAACCTCCGTCTACATCATGCCAATGCCGAGCAAGGCCAGCAGCATGTCGATAATCTTGATGAATACGAACGGCGCCACGATACCGCCCAGACCCCACACCAGCAGGTTGTGGGTCAGCAGCTGGCCGGACGAAAGCTCGCGGTACTTCACGCCTTTCAGGGCGGCAGGAATCAGCGCGACGATGACCAGCGCGTTGTAGATAATGGCGGACAGCACGGCAGACAATGGGCTGGTGAGCCCCAGGATGTTGAGGGCGTCCAACCCGGGGTAGATCGGCGAGAATAGCGCCGGGATGATGGCGAAATACTTGGCGACGTCGTTGGCGACCGAGAAGGTCGTGAGCGAGCCGCGGGTCATGAGCAGTTGCTTGCCGATACGCACGATATCGATGAGTTTGGTGGGGCTGGAGTCGAGGTCGACCATGTTGCCGGCCTCCTTGGCGGCCTGGGTTCCCGTGTTCATGGCCACGGCGACGTCCGCCTGGGCGAGCGCCGGTGCATCGTTGGTGCCATCGCCGGTCATGGCGACCAGGTGGCCCTCGCGCTGGAACGCGCGGATCTTCTCGAGCTTGCCCTCGGGGGTGGCCTCGGCCAGGAAGTCGTCCACGCCCGCCTCGGCTGCGATGGCGGCGGCAGTCAGCGGGTTATCACCCGTCACCATGATGGTCTTGATACCCATGCGGCGCAGATCGGCGAACTTTTCCTTCACGCCGGACTTGATGATGTCCTTAAGGTAGACAACACCCAGCACGCGTCGGTCCTTTGCCACGACCAACGGGGTGCCGCCCACCTTCGCAATGCGTTCGACGGCCTCGTCGCACTCCTTCGAGAACACTCCTCCGGCAGCCTCCACATAAGCGCGAACGGAATCGGCCGCACCCTTGCGAATCTCGCTGTCGGCGTAGTTCACACCGGACATGCGGGTCGCCGCGGTGAAGGGGATGAACTCCATGCCCTTATCCTCGAGCGTGCGGCCGCGCAGCCCAAACTGCTCCTTGGCGAGCACGACGATGGAGCGGCCTTCGGGGGTCTCGTCCGCCAGAGAGGACAGCTGCGCGGCATCGGCGAGTTCTGCCGGATCGACACCGTCGACCGGAATGAACTCAGCGGCCTGGCGGTTGCCCAAGGTGATGGTACCGGTCTTATCGAGCATGAGGATGTCGACGTCGCCGGCGGCCTCGATGGCGCGACCGGACATGGCCAGCACGTTGGCCTCGTTCAGTCGGCTCATGCCGGCGATGCCAATGGCGGACAGCAGCGCACCAATGGTGGTGGGCGCCAGACAGACGAGCAAGGCAACGAGCGTGGTCACAGCGGTGGGGTTCGCCATACCGTTGAGCCCTGCAGAGAAACTCGAGTAGCAGTACAGTGCGAGCGTCACGAGGATGAAGATGACGGACAGAGCAACCAGAAAGATCTCGAGCGCGACCTCGTTGGGGGTCTTCTTGCGGGCGGCGCCCTCGACCATGGCGATCATCTTGTCCAGGAAGCTCTGGCCAGGCTCGCTGGTGATTTTCACCACAATCCAATCGGAAAGCACGGTGGTGCCGCCAGTGACGGCAGAACGATCGCCGCCAGCCTCGCGAACCACGGGTGCAGACTCGCCGGTGATGGCCGACTCATCAACCGAGGCGGCACCCTCGATGACATCGCCGTCTCCCGGAATCTGCTCGCCGGCGCGCACGACCACCAGATCCCCGCGTGAGAGCTCGGTACCGGGAACGACCGTGAAGCGGTCCTTATCCTCGACGGACTCGATGCGATGGGCCTCGACGTCCTTTTTCGCCGCACGCAGGGAGTCTGCCTGCGCCTTACCGCGGCCCTCGGCAAGTGCCTCGGCAAAATTTGAAAAGAGGTCGGTCAGCCAGAGAATGACGGCAATGGCAATCACATAGTACGTGGGAACGTCGGCGTCCTGTACCCCAAAAATAGAGGCGATGGCCAGAATGGAGGTCATGGCGGCCGACAGCCACACCAGGAACATGACCGGGTTTTGGACCTGGACACGGGGGTCAAGCTTGGCAAATGAATCGCGCACCGCGCGGCTCATCATGTCTTTTTGCATAGCCATAAATCTGCGACTCCTTTACGCAACCATCTGGAAGAATTCGGCAACGGGACCAAGCGCCAACGCCGGGAAGAAGCTCAGGGCGCCAATCAGCAGAACGACGAATACCAGCAGGAACACGAACATGGCATTGGTGGTGGAAAGCGTGCCGGCGCTCTCGGCGACCTTGCCCTTCCCGGCCAGCGAGCCCGCGATGGCGAGCGTGCCCGCAATCGGCAGGAACCGCGCGAACAGCATCTCGATACCCAACAGCACGTTGATCCACGGGATGTTGCAGTTCATGCCGGCGAATGCGGAGCCGTTGTTGCCGCCAGCCGAAGTAAGGGTGTACAGGACCTCGGAGAAGCCATGCGCCCCGCCGTTGTTGAGTTGGTCGACAAGACCGGGCACCATGCAGGCGATAGCGGAGCTCACCAGAATGGCGAACGGGGTGGCGAGACACAGAACCACCGCCCAGCGCATCTCGGTCGGCTCGATCTTCTTACCCAGGAACTCGGGCGTGCGGCCGACCATAAGGCCGGCGATAAACACCGTGAGGATGGCGAAGCCGATCATGCCGTACAGGCCGCAGCCCACGCCGCCGAACACCACCTCGCCCAGAGCTATCTGGAGCATCTGGACAAACCCGCCGAGCGGGGTGTAGGAGTCGTGCATGGAGTTGACCGAGCCGTTGGAAGCAGCCGTCGTGAAAGCGGACCAGGTGGAAGAGGAGGCGATGCCAAAGCGGCTCTCCTTGCCCTCCATGTTGCCGCCCGCCTGGCCATCGGTCATCTCGATGTTGACCGCGCCGCCATCTGCCAGCTGCGGGGTGCCCATATGCTCGTTAACGGCGATGATGCCGGTAAAGACCACGAGCAGGATAAGCATCGCCGCGAAGATGGCCTTGCCCTGCCTGGCATTCTTGACGCCGATACCGAAGGTGAAGCAGCAGGCGGCCGGGATCAGCAGCAGGCTGGTCATCTCGATGATGTTGGTGAAGGCACTGGGGTTCTCATACGGATGGGCGGAGTTCACACCGAAGAAGCCGCCGCCGTTGGTGCCGGACTGCTTGATGGCGACCTGAGGAGCCGCGGGCCCCTGGGGCAGGAACTGATCGGTGACCACGCGCGCGCCCTCGACAACCTTGCCGTCGACCTTGACCGTGTCGCCCTCGATCTGGGCGCCGTCGATGACGCTCCAGCCGCCGTCTGCATTAGGCTGGACAGCGACGGGCTCTACGAGCTCAGCCTTCTGAGCCGGCTGGAAGTTGGAGATGACGCCACCGGCAGCCAGGCAGATGCCGAACACGAGGTTCAGCGGGATGAGCACATACAGGACGGTGCGGGTGAGGTCGACCCAGAAGGAACCCAGACCCTGCTCCTTGACCTGACGGAAGCCGCGGATCAGCGCGAACATGACCGCGATACCGGTGCCGGCGGAAACGAAGTTCTGCACGGTGAGACCCATGAACTGCACAAGGTAGGACAGGGTGGTCTCACCGGAGTAGGACTGCCAGTTGGTATTGGTTATGAAGGAAGCAGCCGTATTGAACGACAGGTCCCATGACACACCCGGCAGGTGCTGGGGATTGCCTGGCAAGAAGGACTGAAACACCTGGAGTGCCACAAGAGCCACGAGGCCGATCCCCGAAAAGACCAGCACGCTCGCCAGATAGCGCCTACACCCCATCTGCTCTGCCGCGTCGATGCGAAGCAGACGATAGACGCCACGCTCCACAGGAGCAATCACAGGCGACAGGAACGTATGCTCACCATCCATGATATGGGCCATGAACCGACCGAGCGGAACGGCCAGGACGACGAGCACGGCAAAGTACAAGATGTACTGAATCGCAGCGTCCATAGTTTACGAATCACTCCTCATCAGAATGTAGATGTAATAGATAAAGAGTCCAATGCAGACGACTCCGATGATGGGAATGAGGATGTCCATTTACCGCCCCTTTCACACGCGGTCCGATCTCTCGGACGCCTGCTCTCGCAAGCGCCTGGGGACAGTAAACGCTTCTAGGGATTAAAGAGGTGTGAGGGCCGGGGCTCACGACCTTAAGATGCCGTAAAGATGCAGGTAGAAAGCACTATCGCGGCTGCAGTGCGCCTATACTCGACCTCGCGTGCATACAGTGGCGTCCTCACCGCGTATGCACGCATGGACAACGCTTCAGAAAGGCTACGCTATGCAGCGCGACGCATCGGACACTCGCGTCAATCCAGACCTCATCCTCAAGGCAATTGAGAAAGACGAGGTCGTCGATGACGCTCGAACCAGCCGGGGACACCTCAAGATTTTCTTTGGCTACGCTGCTGGCGCAGGCAAAACCTATGCGATGCTTCAAGCCGCCCACGCCGCCAAGCGGCGAGGTGTCGACGTCGTCGCGGGATACATCGAGCCGCACGAACGTCCGGCAACTGCCCATCTTGCACAAGGGCTTGAGAACGTGCCCTGTAAACTCATCGAGCACAACGGCATTGCGCTCAGCGAGTTCGATCTAGATGCGGCTATCGAACGCGCCCCTCAGCTCATCCTTGTCGACGAGCTCGCCCATACGAACGCGCCGGGATCTCGCCACGACAAACGCTATCGAGACGTCGAGGAACTTCTACATGCGGGCATCGACGTCTATACGACCGTGAACGTTCAGCATATCGAGAGCCTAAACGACATGGTTGCATCCATCACCGGCGTTGTCGTGAGCGAACGAATCCCCGACCATATCTTCGATGATGCTGACCAGGTCGAGCTCGTCGACATAGAGCCCGAAGACCTACTTGAGCGCCTTCGCGCCGGCCTCGTTTACCGTCCCGCACAAGCCGACCGAGCGCAACAACATTTTTTTACCGTCGAGAACCTCACCGCACTCCGAGAAATCGCGCTGC
>CABSBA010000008.1 GCA_902475825.1 uncultured Collinsella sp.
TATGACCGCTTGCTCGATCTGTTCCATCAGTATGTGGTGGTGGGAGGCATGCCCGACGCGGTCAATTCCTTCTTGGCGACGCGCAATGTCGACGAGGTTCGAAACATCCACCGCGATCTTCACGCCCTGTATCGCGATGACATCGCAAAGTACGCTCCGCCCGAGCTGCGCCTGGTTATTCGCGATATCTACGATTTAATTCCTAGCGAGTCCGGTTCAAAAAACAAGCGATTCAAGCTGTCGTCGATTTGCGGTGTTAAACGTTTTTCGCAGGTGACGGACCATTTTCTCTGGCTGTCGGAGGCGGGTGTTTCGCTTCCCGTGTATAACGTAACCGCGCCTGTGGCACCCCTTTTATTGGGGGAGCAGCGAAGTCTTTTTAAGCTGTTTTACTTGGACACCGGAATGCTCATGTCGTCGTATTCCAAAAAGGTTGCCCAAGGCGTTTTTGATGGAGAGGCAGAAGGCCCCTTTGGCATGAATATGGGGGCGGCGTTTGAGGGCTTTGTTGCCCAAGAGCTCAAAGCCCATGGATTCAGATTGCGCTACTTTACATCGAAAAAGGTTGGCGAGCTCGATTTTGTGGAAGAGACGTTCGATGGGGAAGTGCTTGCCATCGAGGTCAAGTCGGGCAAGAGCTTTAGGTCCCATGCGGCGCTCGACAACGCGCTCGTGACGAAGGGTTACGGAATCGACCGTGCTCTGGTGCTTGCTGAGTGCAACCTGCACCGCGATGGAGAGGTGTTGTATCTGCCCATCTTTATGGCGGGCCTCTTGGAGCCGTAACGCGTTGCCGGCTCTTCCAGCCCTCCTTTAACCTTCGCTACTCGTCTCCGTCGTTGGGGTCGCCCTTGAGGGTGTTGATGTCCAGGTACTGGTTGTCGTCCTCTTTTTGCTGCGTTGCCGATTCGGGCGCGGTGGGGCCACGGAACAGCTGGAATCCCTCAAACGCGATCACGCCGAGCAGAGCGATGATGATGGCGATAAAGACAACCTTTGCCGCTTGGGGAAACTCGGAGAAGTGCGGCGGCTCTTCCTCGGTGTAGTAGTCGGCAAAGCGCTCGTCGTCGGTGCCGCGGGTATACGACGATGCCGATGCGTCCTTTACGCCGGTCTTGTTGTACTCGGGAGCTGCGTATGTCGGTTGCTGCGGGGCGGCATCCGCGGGTGTGCTGCTGGGCGCATGACGCTGTGCCGCTGCAGCGAGAAACGCCGCCGTCTCGGATGGATCGCTGATGGGGTGGGGCGCAGGGGCGGTCTGGCGCGGTACCTGCATGATGGGGCGGGTGGCAAAGTCATCTGTGGGCTCGGATGCCGGCGCGGGCGTAGTGGCCGGGGCGGGGGCAGCTGCCGACGTGGGCTTTGGGCCTGCCGAGCGAACCCCGCCGCCCATGAGTTCATCGGCGGTCCAAGGGCGGTCGCTCATCACGTCGTCGAGGCTCAACGCAAACAGATCGTCTTCGCCCTCGTCAAACGCGTTTTTCGCATGCCTGGCGGTAGGCGCGGTGCCTCCGTGGCTGCTGCGCGATGCGTTGCTCGACCTCATCTTGTCCCATCCTTTCGAACCGTCTAGCCCTTCGATTATATGGAACTTGCCTTGTCACCGATGTCCGGATTCGCGCATTCAACAACTCGCACTAAGGGGAGGATGGTTCAGGCGGGTCGTTTACTTGTCGTCGGCCTCTGCCTTGGCCTCGTTGAGGTAGCTGTAGAAGCTGTACTTGGAGATGCCAAAGAACTCGCAGGCGCGCTCGCTCGATTTGGAGATAAGGAAGGCGCCGCGGTGGTCGAGGTATCCGATAGCGCGAATGCGCTCGTCCTTGGTCATGAGGGCCGCAGGCTTGCCCACGTACTGCTCGCACTCGCGCAGCAGATCCTCGAGCAGGTCGCCGATGTTTTTGGTGATGGGATCGGGCTCGGTGTATCCCTTGTCGCCCGTGCCGGTGAGCGCTTCGAGCGAACGCTCAAACGCCTTCATGAGCGTGATGTCAAAGTTGATGCCCATAATGCCAACGGGGTTGCCGTCGTCATCGCGAATGAAGATGGTCGACGACTTGAGCAGCTTGCCATCGGCGGCCTTGGTGAGATACGGCGCGCGGTCGTGGACCTCGGTGGCATCCTCGTTCATGGACTCGAGCACGATGTGGCTGGGGCCGTCGCCCAGTTTGCGTCCGCTGACGTGGCCGTTTTCAATCGCCACGATAGAGTGGTCCATGTCCTCGGTCTCCAGATCGTGGACGACGATTTCACAGTTGGGACCAAATTGGAGCGCCAGACTGTGTGCAAGGCGCTTGTAAAACTCAATCTGTGCGGGGGTCATGGGTGCCTTCCTAAAAATTAGTTTGGGCTCACTGTGCCATAAACCCCACTTGTTCGCAAATAACGAAAGCGTCGCTGCGTTATAAGACCGCCAACGGCCAGGACACCATCTTTATGCACCCGCTGCGCGAGTTATGGGTACGATGGTTTCAGGGGAGGTATCGTCATGAAACTTGGTTGCGTCATTATGGCTTCGGGCGAGGGCAAGCGGTTTGGCTCTAACAAGATGCTTGCCGATATCTGCGGAAAGCCGCTGATTCAGCGGACGATTGAGTCGGTGCCCAAAGGATTTGACGTTGTTGTTACGACGCGCTGGCCCCAAGTTGCCGAGATTTGCCGTGAGCTGCGCTGCGCGTGCGCGCTGCACGATGGCGCGCTCAGGAGCGAGAGTGTGCGCGCCGGTCTTACCTGGGGAGCCGATCGCGGCTGGAAGGGCTGCCTCTTTTTGCCGGGCGACCAGCCGCTCGTGAGTTCGGATTCCTTTGAGGCGCTCGCCGGTGCTTTTAAGGCTGGCGGTGGCGTTGCGCCCGTGCGCCTTGCCCTAAACGGCGAGCCCGCCTCGCCGGTGCTGTTCCCTGCGAGTCTCTTTCCCAACCTTATGGGGCTTAAGGGAAAGGACGGCGGATCGTCGCTCCTGCGCGGCCGTGCCGATGTCCAGCTGGTCGAGGCGCGCGCGTACGAGCTGTGGGATGTCGACACTGCCAAGGGCCAGCGCCGCGTCTCAGAGCACGTTGCGGCCTGCTACGTGCCTCGCTAGTGGAAAGGGCGCCAGGGTAGCGCCG
This sequence comes from uncultured Collinsella sp., assembly GCA_902475825.1. Lineage (GTDB taxonomy): Bacteria > Actinomycetota > Coriobacteriia > Coriobacteriales > Coriobacteriaceae > Collinsella. The sequence goes on from CABSBA010000008.1 coordinate 3,102, forward strand.
GCTACTTGAGGCTGCTGGCGACGACGGGGCGGCCGAGGGCGGCCTCGAAGCGGTCGGCCATCGTGGGGTCGCTGAGCGTGTCGACCTGGTTGAGCATGATGCGAGCGGTGCTGAGCCCCAGCGCCTGCATCTCGGCATTGAGCACCTGGGCGACGCGCTCGGGCGTGGCGATGTCGGTGAGCTTGCAACCGCAGCGCTCGCAAAAGAGCTCGGGGCGGTGGACGGCTTCGTTGATGGGCTTGCCGAACCCCGAGGCACCGACGAGCCAGATGACATTGGCCGTGCCGGCGGGAACGACCGGCTCCCAGGCGGCGTGGGCCTTGAGCGGGAGTCGCTTGCTGCCATCTGCCTCGGCCAGCACATAGTCAAAGCGCTGCGCCAGCTCGTTGAGCGGCTCGGCGGGGGCGGAGAGCTTGCCTGTCTCCGGGTCCAAAACACCCGCCTGGCAGATACTTCCGCGGCTCATGCCCGCGCATGCCTCGCAGGTGCAGCCAGGAACATGCAGGGTCCCCGGCTTCCAGGGCGCAGCGTCCAGGCGACGGTTCGACCCGTCCCACGGCACGCCGGCGACGGGAAACATGTGCGTGGTGGTGCAGAGGAGCGCGCGGCCGCCGGCGCGCATAAGCTCAAGGCCGAGCGTCTTTAGCAGGGTCGACTTGCCGCCGCTGCCGATGATCGCGGTGATGCCCGGCTCAATCTTGAGCGTGGAGGCAAGGCTGCCGTTAACCGTTTCCATCTGTTCACCGCCGTATAATACTGTGATAAGAAATAATCATCAGAGTAGCGGTCGAACCGCTTTTGCTCTGCTCAAACCGTAGCACAGGGAGGTGCCCCGGGAATGCTCGTTTATGTTCGCGGCGCAGGCGATATCGCCACGGGCGTGGCTGCTCGTCTGGTGCGCGCCGGCGTGTCGGTTGTCATGGCCGATATCGCGGTCCCCACGTGCATCCGTCGCACGATCAGTTTTTGCGAGGCCATTCGCTTGGGCGAGGTCCAGGTCGAGGGCATTCGTGCCCGCTTGGCGCAGACGCCGGCCGAGGCACTTGAGATTACCGAGGCGGGGGATGTCGCCGTGGTGGTGGACCCCCAGGCACAGATGCTCGGCGAACTTAAGCCCTCGGCCGTGGTCGACGCGATTCTGGCCAAGCGCAATCTGGGCACCACGCGCGATATGGCGCCTGCCGTCATCGCGGTGGGGCCGGGCTTTACCGCGCCGGTTGATTGCGATGCCGTGGTCGAGACTATGCGCGGGCATTTTTTGGGCCGCGTGATTACCCAGGGCTCACCCCAGCCCAATACGGGCGTGCCGGGTGTCATCGCCGGCTATGGCAAGGAACGCGTTATCCACAGCCCCGCCGCCGGTGTGTTTAGGTCCGACCGCGCGATCGGCGACATCGTGAGTGCAGGCGATGTGATCGGGTATGCGGGCGATACGCCCATGTTCACGACGATTGACGGCTGCCTGCGCGGCCTTTTGGCCGACGGCGTTCAAGTCACCGAGGGCTTTAAGTGCGCCGATGTCGACCCACGCGGTGACGCCAGCTACATCAACTATATTTCGGACAAGGCGACGTCGGTCGGCGGCGGCGTGCTCGAGGCGCTCGCCATGCTCACCGGTGTATTCCAGGGATAGGAAATTGCAATGGAAAAGCTCGATGTGGTGAATGCTGCGCTTGGCGCTCTGAAGGCTGGTAAGACGTGCGAGTTGGTGGTCGTGGCCGGCACGGCAGGGTCATCGCCGCGCGGCGTGGGCGCCTGGATGGCCGTTTTTGCCGATGGCAGCCAAGCGGGTACCATCGGCGGCGGCAAGATTGAGCTCTTTGCGCTGGGCGAGGCCCGCGAGCTGCTGGCCGCGGGGCAGTCGCGCCTGGTCCGCTACACCATGGGCGGGGAGAACTCCGATACCGGCATGATCTGCGGCGGAGCCATCTGCCTGTGCTATCTGCACCTGGATGCGACCCAGGCACCGTTGTTCCAGGAGATTGCCGATGTACTGGCGTATCGCCGCATCGGCGACTTCACCATCGATTTTGAGCCGTTTATCGCGAGCGCGCTCGAGGGCGATACGGCTGAGTACCATGGCGAGGAATCGCGCCGCACCATAATGGGCTGCCCCGAGCTTTCGCTGGTGGAGGAGGGGAGTAAGGTCACCCACACCAACGCCGCCTCCGAGATTCCTCCCGCGCACATCGAGACGCTCTGCCCCGAGGGCCTGACCTACATCTTTGGCTGCGGACACGTGGGCGCCGCGACGGCGCGCGTGCTCACGGCGGCGGGCTTTGCCGTCGTGGCTTGCGACGACCGCCCCGGCACGCTGACGCCCGAATGGGTGCCCGGCGTCTTCGACCGTCGTCTGGTCGACTACAAGAACCTGGGCAAGCTGTGCCCTATCGGCCCGCGCGATCTGGTGGTCGTTGCCACGGCGGGCCACAAGTCCGATATGGACGTAGTGATTCAGGCCATGCGCGCCAAGCCCGCCTATCTGGGTTGCCTGGGTTCGCGCCGCAAGACGGCCTTTGTGCGGGCCCGCTTGGAGCAGGAGGGCTTTACGCAGGAGCAGATCGACGGGCTGCACCTGCCGATCGGCGTTGCCATCGAGGCGGAGGACCCCGAGGAAATCGCCATCTCCATCGCCGCTGAAATGATCCACCTGCGCCGCACCAAGCTCGTCCCCCGCAAGCGCTAATCTCATCCCCATATATGAGTTGCGGTGAAATAGGGACTGTTTAAGCCAGTTAAGCCGTCAAACAGTCCCTATTTCACCGCAACTGCCATTTTCCTCCGTCCCCAAGGGATCAATATGTGCGGGGGAGTTGTGGAGTTGTGCAGGCAGAAGAGGTTTTTCTGGAAATACGCACCCAATGCGCGTATAGTACCGATTGTTTTGTCGGCTCCTGCTGCGTCGAGTCCAAACCGTGAAATGCCATGAGCGGCGCGGATGCAGCCAGGAGGCACGAGGACAACCCACCGTGGCCACGCCCCGTGCTTAAAACCCCAAGAAGGAGTGAACAATGGCAGAAGAGAAGTATGTGCCGCGTCTGAAGACCAAGTACAACAACGAGGTCAAGCACCAGCTTCAGGAAAAGTTCCAGTACGAGAACGTCATGATGATCCCCAAGTTTGAGAAGATCGTCGTGAACATGGGTGTCGGCGAGGCCGCTACCGATTCCAAGGCCATCGACGGTGCCGTGCGCGACCTGCGCGCCATCACCGGCCAGCAGCCGATGATCACCCGTGCCCGCAAGTCCATCGCTACCTTCCGCCTGCGCGCTGGTATGCCGATCGGCTGCAAGGTTACCCTGCGTGGCGACCGTATGTGGGAGTTCTTCGATCGTCTGACCTCCGTCGCGATCCCCCGTATCCGCGACTTCCGCGGCATCTCCGCCAAGAGCTTCGACGGCCGTGGTAACTTCTCCATGGGCGTCACCGAGCAGCTCATCTTCCCCGAGATCGACTTCGACTCCGTCGATCACCAGCGTGGTATGGACATCACTTTCGTGACCACCGCCAACACCGATGAGGAGGCCAAGGCCCTTCTGGACGCCTTCGGTTTCCCGTTCAAGAAATAGGTTCACCTGCCCTATAAGCGCCGTTCCCACAAGGGGGCGGCGTTTGGGGCGAACAATACTCTATGTGAGGAGGATATAAGTGGCTAAGACATCGATGATCGTCAAGTGCAATCGCAAGCAGAAGTTCTCTACTCGTGAGTACACGCGCTGCCAGCGCTGCGGCCGTCCGCACTCTGTGTACCGCAAGTTCGGCCTGTGCCGTGTCTGCTTCCGTGAGCTTGCACTCAAGGGCGAGCTTCCCGGCGTTAAGAAGGCCAGCTGGTAAGTCACTACCAGCGTTTCAAGCATCCGTTTGGAACAGGGAAAACGCGCTAGTTAGGCTTTGCCGTTAAGGGCGGCGAAGAACCAAGAGCACGTGTTCATCAAGAACGAAGGAGAATCTGTATGAACCTTACAGACCCGATCGCAGATATGCTTACGCGCATCCGTAACGCTAACTCTGTGAACAAGGCCACGGTCTCCATGCCGAGCAGCAAGAAGCTCGTCGAGATCGCTCGTGTTCTGCACGAGGAGGGCTACATCGAGGGCTACGATGTCGAGGACACCGTTCCCCAGAAGACTCTGCACATCACGCTTAAGTATGGTCCCAAGAAGGCTAAGGTCATCAACGGCATCCGCCGCATTTCCAAGCCGGGCCTGCGTAAGTACACCGGCGTTGCCGACATGCCCCGCGTCCGCGGTGGCCTTGGTACCGCCATTATTTCCACCAGCCATGGCGTTATGACCGACCGCGATGCTCGCAAGCACAACGTCGGCGGCGAGATCATCGCTTACGTCTGGTAATTCGCTCGGTAGGTAGAAGGAAAGGAGATCACCGTGTCTCGTATCGGTAATAAGCCTGTCCAGATTCCCGCCGGAGTCGAAGTGGCAGTCAACGGCAACAACGTTGTCGTCAAGGGCCCCAAGGGCCAGCTCGAGCTCGATGTCTTTGAGAAGCTCGCTATCAACGTCGAGGACAACGTCCTCACCGTTTCCCGTCCCGACGACGAGCGTGAGACCCGTGCCCGCCACGGTCTCACCCGCGCTCTCATCCACAACATGGTTGTTGGCGTTTCCGAGGGCTTCGAGAAGAAGCTCGAGCTCGCCGGCGTCGGTTACCGCGTGCAGCAGAAGGGTAAGAACCTCGAGTTCTCCCTGGGCTTCTCGCACCCCGTGATCGTCGAGGCTCCCGAGGGCATCACCTTCGAGGTTCCCGACAACACCCACGTGAACGTCAAGGGTATCAACAAGCAGCAGGTCGGTCAGATCGCCGCTGAGATCCGCGGCCATCGTCCTCCCGAGCCTTACAAGGGCAAGGGTATCCACTATGTTGGCGAGCACATCCGCCGCAAGCTGGGTAAGGCCGCCAAGTAGTCGTAACCGACTCACTCGCATAAGACCAGCACCCCGTTAGGTGCTGGCAAGATCAACCTTTTTAGGAGTTTACGTATGAACAAGCATAAGGCGAAGCTGGAAGGCCTCAAGCGTCGTCAGCGTCGTGTTCGCGGCAAGGTCTCGGGTACCGCCGAGCGTCCGCGTCTTCGCGTGACCCGTACTAACGCCAACATCTATGCCCAGATCATCGACGACAGCAAGGGCTCCAGCCTGACGCTCGTCTCCGCCTCGACCCTCGAGGCCGAGTTCAAGGGCACCCACACTTCGAACAAGGAGGCTGCGGAGAAGGTCGGTCAGCTCGTTGGCAAGCGTGCCATCGAGGCCGGCATCACCAAGGTCGCTTTCGATCGTGGTGGCCGTATCTACCATGGCCGCGTCAAGGCCCTCGCCGACGGTGCTCGTGCCGCCGGTCTCGAGTTCTAGGAGGTATGTAGCACATGGCTCGTAATCAGAAGCAGCAGCGCGAGGCCTCCGAGTTCGAGGAGCGCGTCGTTTACATCAACCGCGTGTCGAAGACCGTCAAGGGTGGTCGTCGCATGAGCCTCGTCGCTCTCGTCGTCGTTGGCGACGGCAAGGGCAACGTCGGCGTTGGCATGGGCAAGTCCGCTGAGGTGCCCATGGCCATCTCCAAGGCGTCTCTCGATGCCAAGAAGAACATGTTCCACGTGCCGGTGACCGAGCAGGGCACCATTCCGCACGAGGTTCTCGGTCACTTTGGTGCCGGCCGCATCATCATCAAGCCCGCTGTCGAGGGTACCGGCGTTATCGCCGGCGGCGCTGTGCGTCCCCTCTTCGAGCTTGCTGGCATCAAGAACGTCCTGTCCAAGTCCCTCGGTACCGACAACGGCCTCAACATCATCAAGGCTGCCGTCGAGGGCCTCAAGGAGCTCTCCAGCCCTGAGGACGTCGCGGCTCGCCGTGGCCTGACGGTCTCCGAGATGTTCGTCGGTAAGGAGAACTAAGCATGGCTGACACCATCAAGATCAAGCAGGTCCGCAGCACCAATGGTTGCAAGCAGGACCAGGTCCGTACTGTCCGTGCCCTCGGTCTCCACAGGATCCGCGAGGTTCGCGAGATTGCTGACAACGAGTCCGTCCGCGGCATGATCTTCAAGGTCAAGCACCTTGTCGAGATTGTAGAGGAGTAGCAAATGCAGCTTCACGATCTTACTCCCGCGCCCGGTTCCACCAAGAACCGCAAGCGCGTCGGCCGTGGCAATTCTTCGGGTCACGGCACCACTTCTGGCCGCGGTCAGAAGGGCCAGGGTTCCCGCTCTGGCGGCACCAAGGGTGCCGGCTTCGAGGGTGGCCAGACTCCGCTGGCTATGCGCCTGCCCAAGCTTCCGGGCTTCCGCAACCCCCGTCGTATCGAGTACACCGCTGTTAACGTTGAGCGTCTCGAGCGCAAGTTCGAGAACGGCGCTGTGATCGACGGTGCCGCTCTTAAGGCCGCTCGCATCACCAAGAGCGAGTTCGAGCCCGTCAAGGTGCTCGGCAATGGTGAGCTCACCAAGAAGTTCACGGTCAAGGTCGACAAGGTCAGCGCTTCTGCGCAGGCCAAGATCGAGGCCGCCGGCGGAAAGGTCGAGCTGCCGTGCTAAATGGTCTTAAGAATGCTTTCCGCATCAAAGAATTGCGCGAAAAGATTCTTTTTACCATAGCTATGCTCGTCGTGTACCGCATTGGTGCGCACGTTCCTGTGCCCGGCATTCCCTTCCAGGGGATGCTGGGCCTTTTCTCGACCGATAACAATTCGGTCGCCGCAGGTGCTATGGCCCTCCTGAATCTTTTCTCTGGTGGCGCGTTGAGCTATGTTTCGGTGTTCTCCCTGGGCATCATGCCTTACATCACCAGCTCGATCATCCTCCAGATGCTCCAGGCCGTTGTGCCTTCCCTGCATGAGCTTGCCCGCGAGGGCGAGGTCGGTCAGACCAAGATTACGCAGTATTCGCGTTACCTCACCCTGGCTCTGGCAATCCTCAACTCCGTGGGTTACCTCTTCCTCTTTAAGAGCTTCGGCATCAGCTTTAATGGCGCCGGCGCTCCCGAGATCATCTTCGACCTCATGATCGTCGGCACGCTCACCGCGGGCGCCATGCTGATCATGTGGATTGGTGAGCTCATCACCCAGCGCGGTATCGGCAATGGCATGTCGCTGATCATCTTCGCGAACATCATGGCCGGTCTTCCGCAGGCGATTTTCTCCAGCACCGAGAGTAACGCCGGTGGCATCATCACCATGGTGATCATCTGCGCCATCATCCTGCTGGTCATCCCGCTGATCGTTTTCCTCGAGCGCGGCCAGCGCCGCATCCCGGTCTCCTACGCCAAGCGCGTCGTGGGCCGTCGCATGATGGGTGGCCAGACCACCTACCTGCCCATCAAGGTCAACACCGCGGGTGTCGTGCCGATCATCTTCGCTTCGGCGCTGCTGTACTTCCCGGCTCAGATTGCCGTGTTCTTCCCCGGCATCGGCTGGATTCAGGCAGTTGCCTCTGCGCTTTCGACCGGTTGGCTCAACTGGGTGCTTAACGTTGTCCTCATCGTGTTCTTCGCGTACTTCTACACCTCCATGGTGTTCAACCCCGATGACACGGCCGACAACCTTAAGAAGCAGGGCGGCTTTATTCCGGGCGTCCGTCCGGGTAGGGCTACCGCGGCCTACATCAAGAACGCGCTCAACAAGATCACGCTTCCCAGCGCTGTCTTTTTGGCGCTCATCGCCATCGTGCCTTCGATCATCTTCTCCTTCACGGGTAACCATCTGATCCAGGCGTTTGGCGGCACGTCCATCCTCATCATGGTCGGCGTCGTGCTCGACACGGTCGATAAGCTCGAAGGCCAGATCAAGATGTATGATTACGATGGATTCTTTAAATAGGCTAGAGGAGGATTGCTCATGAACCTCGTATTGCTCGGAGCTCCGGGTGCCGGTAAGGGCACTGTCGCACAGGAGCTCGTCGCCGAGTTTGGCGTCGCTCACATTTCCACGGGCGACCTGCTGCGTGCTGCCGTCAAGGGTGGCACCGAGCTTGGTATTCAGGCTAAGAAGTACATGGACGCTGGCGAGCTCGTTCCCGACCAGCTCGTGATCGACCTTGTCAAGGAGCGCCTTGCCGCCGATGACGCCCAGCAGGGCTTCATCCTCGACGGCTTCCCGCGCAACACCGCCCAGGCTGTGACGCTCGATTCCGAGCTCTCCGCCATGGGTCGCGAGATCGACTGCGCCCTTCTGGTCGACGTGGCCCCCGAGGTCATCATCGATCGTCTGTCTTCGCGTCGCACCTGCCGCGCCTGCGGTTACACCGGCACTGCTGCCGATGCTACCTGCCCCAAGTGCGGCGGCGAGATGTATCAGCGCGACGACGACAAGCCCGAGACCATCAAGAACCGTCTCGACGTCTACGAGAAGTCCACGAGCCCGCTCGTCGACTACTATCGTGGTCAGGGTCTGCTCAAGTCGGTCAACGGTGACCAGGCTCGCGAGACCGTGTACGGGGATGTCAAAGAGGCTCTCGGTCTATGATCAAGATTAAGTCTGCAACGCAAATCGAGCAGATGAAGAAGGCAGGAGCGCTATCTAAGATGGCGCTCCGCCACGTTGGAGCCATGGTTCGCCCCGGCGTGTCGACCTTCGAACTTGATCAGCTTGCCGAGCAGATTATCCGCATGCATGGCGGCACCCCGGCCTTTAAGGGTTACGGCGGGTTCCCCGGAACCATTTGCGCATCAATCAACGATGCCGTGGTCCACGGTATTCCCAACCCCGATATGATCCTGCGCGATGGCGATATCATCTCCATCGATACGGGAGCTGTCGTTGACGGTTGGGTTGGCGATAACGCCTGGACGTTTTTCGTCGGCACGCCCACGCCCGAGGCCAAGGCCCTGTGCGAGGTTACGCGCGATTGCCTTAAGGCTGCCATCGAGCAGGCTGTTCCCGGTAACCATATCGGGGACGTCGGGTATGCTGTTCAGTCCCTCGCCGAGTCTCACGGTTACGGCGTGCTTCGCGATTACGTGGGCCATGGCATTGGCCGCGTGATGCACGAGGACCCCAACGTTCCAAATTATGGAAAGAAGGGGAGAGGCGTTCGCCTTCAGGCTGGTATGGTCATCGCCATCGAGCCGATGGTGACGATGGGTTCCAATCATGTGAGCACGGGCTCCGATGGTTGGATCGTAACGACCAATGACCACCTGCCCGCCGCGCACTACGAGAACACCGTCGCCATTACCAATGACGGTCCGGTGATTCTCACTACCGACGCGCAAGGCGCTTGGTGTTCCTTGCAAGGCGGAGAAATGTAACAAGTTTCACGTAGATGTGGAGCCATTACGAAGATATTACGATACGTGCATGCGTATTGTAGAATACTCAATCGCTGTCGTTTTCTAGAGAAAGATGATTGCTTGTGAAGAAGGAAGACGCAATTGAGCTCGAGGGTACGGTAAAGGAACCGCTGCCCAACGCCATGTTTAAGGTTGAGCTCGAGAACGGTCATTCGGTTCTGTGCAACATTTCTGGCAAGATCCGAATGAATTACATCCGCATTCTCCCCGGTGACAGGGTTGTCGTGGAGCTTTCCCCGTACGACCTGACCCGCGGCCGCATCACCTATCGCTATAAATAGCGGCACGCATACACGCACTCCTTTTCCGACTGCAGGCTTAGCTCAACCTACGGTCGGTTTGCGTGTGAAGACCAGCCATAGTTTTAAACGCCTGCGGCTGGGCGAGTAGATAGTAGGGAAGTAGTTTGAGCGCTACCGAAAGGAAGAACGATGAAGGTACGTCCTTCGGTCAAGAAGATGTGCGATAAGTGCAAAATCATTAGGCGCCATGGCAAGGTCCTCGTTATTTGCGAGAACCCCCGTCATAAGCAGCGTCAGGGTTAAGAGAGGAGACTACGTTGGCCCGTATTAATGGTGTCGACCTCCCGCGTGAGAAGCGCGTTGAGATCGGTCTGACCTACATTTACGGCATCGGCCGCACCACTGCGACGAAGATTTGCGTCGAGTGCAACGTTAACGTGGATACGCGCGTTAAGGACCTCACCGAGGATGAGGTTAACGCCATCCGCGATTATATCGATAAGAACCAGATCATGGTTGAGGGTGACCTCCGCCGTGAGCGCAACCAGAACGTCAAGCGTCTTATGGACATCGGCTGCAACCGCGGCCTTCGTCACCGCAAGGGCCTCCCGGTCCGCGGCCAGCGCACCCACACTAACGCTCGTACCCGCAAGGGCCCGAAGCGTCAGATCGGTGCTAAGAAGAAGAAATAAGGAGCGCTAGATAGATGGCTACTGCTAAGAAGAACGTTCGCGCTGCCCGTCTGAAGCGCGCGGACCGTAAGAACATTTCCGTGGGCCAGGCTCACATTCGTTCTACGTTCAATAACACGATCGTTTCGATCACCGATCCCCAGGGCAACGTCATTTCCTGGAAGTCGGCTGGCCAGGTGGGCTTCAAGGGCTCCCGTAAGTCCACGCCGTTCGCTGCCCAGATGGCTGCCGAGGCTGCTGCCAAGCAGGCCATGGAGCACGGTATGAAGAAGGTTTCCGTCTTCGTCAAGGGCCCCGGCTCCGGTCGTGAGACCGCCATCCGCTCCCTCCAGGCTGCTGGCCTCGAGGTCTCGAGCATCCAGGACAAGACCCCCATTCCGCACAACGGCTGCCGCCCCAAGAAGCGTCGCCGCGTGTAACTGAAAGGATCGTATCAATATGGCAATCGACAGGACTCCTGTTCTTAAGCGCTGCCGTCAGCTCGGGATCGATCCCGCTGAGCTCGGTTACAGCAGCAAGAAGGAATCTATCCGTCAGCCCAAGCGCCGTCGCAAGGAATCTGAGTACGGCATGCAGCTGCGTGAGAAGCAGAAGGTCAAGTTCATCTATGGCGTTCTGGAGAAGCAGTTCCACGGCTACTTCAACAAGGCCCGTAAGATGAACGGCGTCACCGGTGAGAACCTCATGATCATTCTTGAGTCTCGCCTCGACAACGTCGTCTTCCGTCTTGGCTTCGCCCGCACCCGCAAAGAGGCTCGTCAGTCCGTCCGTCACGGTCACTTCACCGTGAACGGCAAGCGCGTGGACATTCCGTCCTACCGCGTCAAGGCCGGCGACGTCGTCGCTGTCGGCGAGAAGTTCCGTGACCTCCTCCCCATCAAGGAGGCCCTGATTTCCTCCGAGCGCTTTGAGGTCCCTGGCTGGCTCGAGGTCGATATCGAGAAGCTGTCTGGTAACGTGCTCGCTCTGCCGACGCGTGAGCAGATCAGCGGTGATATCAACGAGCAGCTCATCGTCGAGCTCTACTCTAAGTAGTCCATCCGGGCTGCTGAGGCTGGAGGTAATACATGTCAGAATTCATTAGGCCTCAGGTTCAGGTCGAAGAGATCAACGAGACCTCTGCTCGTGTCTCCGTCGAGCCGCTCGAGCGTGGCTACGGCGATACGCTGGGTAACTCGCTTCGTCGTGTTCTTCTGTCCTCGCTCGAGGGTGCCGCCGTCGAGGCCATTCAGATCGATGGTGCGCAGCACGAGTTCATGACCATCCCTAACATGGTCGAGGATGTCACCGACATCGTCCTGAATGTCAAGGGTCTTGTCTTCAGGGCTCTCGGCACGACCGACGAGGCGACCGCCACCATCTCGGTTGACGGCCCCTGCGAGGTCACCGGTGCGGACTTCTTTATTCCGTCCGAGTTTGAGCTGGTCAACCCCGAGCAGCACATTGCTACGCTCACCGAGGGTGGCCATCTCACCATGAGCATGCGCATCGGCTATGGCCGCGGCTATGTCTCTGGCGAGGCTAACAAGCGTGACAACGATCCCATCGGTGTGATCAACGTCGACTCGCTGTACTCGCCGGTGTCCCGTTGCGCCAAGCTCGTTGAGGCTTGCCGTGTCGGCCAGCATACCGACTACGACCGCCTTGTCCTCGAGATCGAGACCAACGGTTCCATCGCCCCGCGCGACGCCGTGGTCCAGGCTGCCAATATCATCAACCAGCATATGGCCGCCTTTATGAACCTTGCCGAGACCCCCGAGGTCGAGGAGGAGGCTTCGATCTTCGCTCCCGAGGTCACCAACGACAACGCCGAGCTGGACAAGCAGATCGAGGATCTGGACCTTTCCGTCCGTTCCTACAACTGCCTTAAGCGCGCCAGCATTCACTCGGTCCGTCAGCTCGTTGAGTTCTCGGAGAACGATCTGCTCAACATCCGTAACTTCGGTGTTAAGTCGATCGAGGAAGTGAAGGACAAGCTTGAGTCCATGGGCCTGAGCCTGAAGGCTTAATGCTTCGCATATTTGAGGAGAAACTAGACCATGCGTCACAACGTTAAGAAGGGCCTGAAGCTCGGCACCGATGCGAGCCACACCAAGGCCATGAAGAAGAGCCTTGCTAAGGCCCTCTTCGAGAACGACCGCATCAAGACCACCGAGACCCGCGCTAAGGCGCTGCGTTCGGTCGTCGACCCGATCATCACCTGGGCCAAGAAGGGCGACCTGCACTCTCGTCGTCTGGCTATCGCCAAGCTCGGCGATAAGCAGCTCGTTGCCGAGATCTTCGACAAGGCTGCTCAGGGCATGTGGCAGGACCGCAACGGCGGTTACACCCGCATCATGAAGCTCGGTAACCGTAAGGGCGATAACGCTCCTATCGTTATCATGGAGCTCGTCACCGAGCCTTGCACGCCTAAGGCCAAGAAGGCTGCTCCGGCCCCCAAGAAGGCCGCTGCTCCCAAGAAGGTCGAGGCTGTCGAGGAGGCTCCTGCTGAGGAGACCGCTGAGTAGACATTCTGTCTGCATAGGCTATATTCGAGGGGTACGTTCGCGTGCCCCTCTTTTTTTGTCGCAATACCGTTGCTAGTTTGTTGGGAGCGCCCATGACCGCGCCGTCTGATTTCAATTCGACCCCCGAGTTCGACGCCACCCTTGTATTTCGCGTGGCCTACGATGGCTCCTCCTATAGCGGATTTGCCGAGCAGCCGGGCCAGACGACGGTTGCGGGCGAGCTGCGCCGTGCAATCGAGACGTTGCTGCGCCGCCCAATCGATCTGACGTGCGCAGGGCGTACCGATGCCGGCGTTCATGCGGTGGCCCAATACATCAGCGTGCCCGTAGCGGACACTGAGCTGGCTTTGACGCGTCGTAGATGGCTGAGGGCTATGGATGCCCTCCTGCCCAAAGATATCGCCATAAACGAGGTCTACAAGGCCCGTAAGGGCTTTTCTGCACGTTTTGACGCGCGCTCTCGTACGTACACCTATCGCATTGCCGACCGTGACGCGCGGCCCGTGCTGTCACGCGGTGCAGTGTGGTGGCATCGCTATCCCCTCGACGTCGATGCGATGGCGGCCGCCTGCCCTGCGCTTTTGGGCGAGCAGGACTTTAAGAGCTTTTGCAAGGTCGCCTCTGCCGTGGGCAAACCTACGCACCGCTGCGTAATGCGTGCCGAGTTTGGCCATGAGGTCGCCTTTGGCGAGGACATCCTCACGTTTACCATCGAGGGCAATGCGTTTTTGCATTCGATGGTGCGAACCATTGTGGGCACCCTTGTCGAGATCGGCATGCATCGCCGCGATCCCGAGTGGATGCGCGAGGTAATTGATGCCTGCGATCGCTCCGCTGCCGGTCCTACGGCGCCCGCATGCGGTCTTACCTTTATGGGCGTGGACTACGACCCCGCCGAGCTTGTGGTGCTCGATTAGGGAAGTGGCTGCCTGACGGCGATCTTTGTGTGCAGTGCCTGTGAGCGGGGCGTGTGCAACATCTGTTCTTGACGTGCATCGCGACGGGCGACCATCCGCATTTAATGACGGGGTGTACCATGAACGGCAGTTTGTTACTGGCTGTCGAGAGGACGGAAAACTTGGTTCGACGTGGTTCGCATCCGCGACTTTCGGTGATCCTGATTGTTGAGGGTTCGCCCAGTTATACGATGCGCGCTCTCGAGAGCATCCAGAACCAAGACCTCTACGATTTGCAGATTGTCGTCGTTTGCCGCGGCGTGGTAGCCGGTGTGCGCCATTCGCTCGAAGTTGCTGCCGACAGAGACATTCATATTGATTTGATTGATGTTGAGGACCCAGTGCCTGGCGCCTGCCTGCGTGCCGGCTTTGAGGCTTCGCGCGGCTCCCAGATCATTGCGATGAATGCCAATGAGTGGTTTGCGCCGCAGTCCCTTTCGCAGATGGTCCAAAGCTCCTGCGACGCTTCTGCTGACATCGTGTTTCCCTCTGTTTCGCTCGATCGCTACGATGTTCACCGCGAACGTCATTCCCGAGTTTTGGACGCGACATCTGTTTCTGAAGATGAGGACCGGGCGGCTTGCCTGACCCAATTGGTTTCCTGTGGTTTAATCCGACAGACCTCTGGCGTGCTGTATGATCGCGCCCTCTTTGAGGCGTGCCTTGCGCATGGCGATGCGTTTCGCACGGTGTCTTTTTTGACGCTCGCGCTTTCGCAGGCAAAGCGCGTTTCGGGATGTGGCCATGCCCGTTTTCATGCAGTGGCGCCGTCGATTACGGAGACGTTTGACCCCACAATGTTTGCCAGGCTTTCTGATGATATCGGGGCACTCGACAGGCTTGCCGACTCGCTTGCCGTCGCGGGCGGTGGCGATCAGTTGAAGCTGGTCTGCCAGCGGTATTACTACGCCGGCCTGGTTGCCTGCATCGAAAATTTGTGTCTGAGCCCCCATGGGGTGTCTTCAATAGAGCGTTCGGCCCGTTTGCATGATATGCTCGAAGCGCAGCGTACCCGTCAGATGGTTGCGGCTCTTAAGGGCAATCATCGGGGCTTAGGTCTGCTCTATGGTTCGATAGCTAGTGCCAAGCCTATGCGGTGTGCGTTGTATACGCATCTGGCGGCCTTTTTCAATCGTTCGGGCGTCAGGACTGTCTAGTAGCGTGATTTTCGAAATAAATTGCATGGAATTGTTTCGAAATGCGTTCTTATTCACTAAAACCCTCAAATAGCGCTAAACTATTCAATCACTAAGTGATTGTCTCCACCATCTTTTGGAGTGAGGTTTTGTATGGCCAAAAAACGCAATGGGCGCCAGGATGCCATCAGAGATATTGTTCGCAATAAGGACGTACGTACGCAGCGCGTTTTGGTAGACGAGCTTCGCGCCATGGGTTTCGATTGCACGCAGGCGACCGTTTCGCGCGACATCGCGGACATGGGACTGCGTAAGCTCCCCGAGGGCATCTATGTCCTTGCCGAGGACCTGCATCTGCAGCGCATGGTTTCCGAGCTGGTTACCGGCGTACTGCGCACCGATAATCTGGTTATGATCAAGGCACAGCCCGGTACGGCTTCTGGTATTGCCGCAGCGGTCGATGCCGCGGAGCTGCCCGACGTGCTTGGCTCGCTTGCCGGCAACGACACAATCTTGGTCATTGCACAGACGGCCGAGGACGGAGAGCGTCTTGAGGCGCTCATCAACAAGCTGAGTAACTCTCACAAGTAGGGGAGTAGCGGCACTGCTGCTGTGCCGATTGTTGCTATAGGTAATTGCCGAGGGCGTTGACGAAGGTCAGCGCCCTTTTTGCATGCCGGCGCCTGTTGCCCTATCGGTCTTGCAGCCGGGGCCGTCGTGGCATCTTGTGGCATCCGCCGAAATAAAGAGGCGCCCGAGCAGCGTACGTGCTGCTCGGGCG
>CABSBA010000009.1 GCA_902475825.1 uncultured Collinsella sp.
ACAGGAGGCCACTTAATGTGGCCTCCGTCGTGAGCAGGACTGTAGAGCAGGAAACTTAACCCCCACACCCCTCACGCGGCGGGCAAACTCGCCTTGTGCTCTATCACGCTAAAGTGTATGATTCTGAACGTTACATGACTCACTTTACTTAACTAAAGTGCCATCAAGGGGGAATACCATGAATACCGATATGTCTCGTCGTCAGTTTGTTGGTCTAGCCGGCTCACTCGCTACGGTTCTAGGCCTTGGCCTGGTTGGCTGTGGCGGCGCCGGCAAGGGCTCTGCTGCCGGATCTACCGCGGCAAAGGATGTGAAGGGCGCCGCCGAGTCCAAGAAGCTCGTGGTGGGCTTTGACAAGTCCTATCCTCCGTACGGCTTTGTGGGCGACGACGGCGAGTACACCGGCTTTGATCTCGATCTGGCCAAGGCCGTTGCCGATAAGCAGGGCTGGGAGGTCAAATACGAGGCCATCGACTGGGACGCTAAGGACACGCTGCTCAACTCGGGCGCCATCAACTGCATCTGGAACGGCTTTACCATGGAGGGCCGCGAGGACGACTACACGTTCTCCGAGCCGTATATGCTCAACGAGCAGGTACTGGTGGTCAAGAAGGACGCGGACATCAAAAGCTGGGACGATCTTGCCGGCAAGACGGTGGTCACCCAGACCGATTCCGCTGCTCAGGACGTGCTCGAGGGTGACCAGAAGGATCTGGCGGCGACGTTTGCCACGCTCGACACCATCGGCGAGTACAACACGGCCTTTATGCAGCTCGAGAGCGGCGCGGTCGATGCCGTGGCTTGCGACCTTTCGATTGCCCAGTATCAGCTTGCCGCCAAGCCCGATGCCTATACGCAGCTTGATGAGCCGCTGTCCAGCGAGCACTACGCCGTCGGCTTTAAGAAGGGCGACACCAAGTCGGCCGATGCCGTGACCGAGTCGCTCAAGGCACTCTATGAGGACGGCGCGGTCAAGGACCTCTGCGATAAATATGCAGATTACGGTCTATCCTTCGACAACTGGGTTTTGAAATAATGTCTATCCAAGTCATGATGCAGATGCTTGGCCAGGGATTCTTGGTCAGTTTGCAGTTGTTTGTGCTGACGCTGCTCGGGTCGATTCCGCTGGGAATCCCCGTGGCGTTTATGCGCATGAGCAAGGTCGCGCCGCTACGCTGGATTGCGCGTATCTACATTTCGGTGATGCGCGGCACGCCGCTCATGCTACAGATGTTTGCCATCTACTTTGCCCCGTACTACGTGTTTGGCATCTCGCTCACGCCCGATTCCAAATGGACGGCGTGTGTCGTGGCGTTCATCATCAACTACGCCGGCTACTTTGCCGAAATCTATCGCTCGGGCTTGCAGTCCATTCCGCGCGGTCAATACGAGGCAGCCGAGGTGCTGGGCTATTCGCGTCTGCAGACATTTTTGTACATTGTGATGCCGCAAGTCGCCAAGCGTATTCTGCCGGCGATGGGCAACGAGATCATCACGCTGGTCAAGGACACGTCGCTGGCGTTTGCCATCGGCGTGGGGGAGATGTTCTCGACGGCTAAGGCGCTGGTCGCCTCGCAGGTGAGCATGGTGCCGTTTGCGATCGCGGCGCTGATCTACTGGGTCTTTAACTTTGTGGTCGAGATGCTGTTGGGCGCCGCGGAGAAAAAATTGGATTACTACCATGACTAATTCGGTAATGAACATAACGAACGCGCGCAAGGCGTTTGGCGGCAATGAGGTGCTCAAGGATATCTCGCTCGAGGTAAAGCGTGGCGAGGTCGTGGCGATTATCGGGCCTTCGGGCGGCGGTAAGTCAACGCTGTTGCGCTGCGCCACGCTGCTCGAGACGCTCGACGGCGGCTCGCTTTCGTTTGGCGACCTTGCGGTTGCGACGGATGCGGGATCGGGTGCGATATATGCGAAAGGCGATGTTCCCAAGCGAGCGCGTTCGCGTTTTGGTCTGGTGTTCCAGAACTACAATCTGTTCCCGCATTATACCGTGATGAAAAACATCACCGATGCGCCGATTCGCGTGCTTAAGCGTCCGCGCGAGCAGGCGGAAGCCCGCGCTCACGAGCTGATTGCGCAAATGGGGCTGACGGGCAACGAGAACAAGGTGCCGTGTGAGCTTTCGGGCGGTCAGCAGCAGCGCGTGAGTATTGCCCGCGCCCTGGCGCTCGATCCGGAAATCCTATTCTTTGACGAGCCGACCTCGGCGCTCGACCCCGAGCTGACGGCCGAGGTGCTGCGTGTCATTAAGGACCTGGCGGCGCAGAATATGACGATGGTAATCGTGACCCACGCGATGCAGTTTGCGCGCGATGTCGCCGACCGTGTGGTCTTTATGGACGGCGGTCGTATTGTCGAGGAGGGTCCTGCCGAGCAGGTCATCGACCATCCGCGCGAGCAGCGTACCCGTGAGTTCTTGAGCCGTATCGAGGGGTAGGCTCAGCTATGTATTGAGAAGAAGCCGCCGCAGGTCTTATGGCCTGCGGCGGCTTTTATTTGTATCGATGGGGTTTAATAATCGCCTCGCATGTGTTCCCCCTTCCTCTCGCCGCCTGTATTCATACGTGTGCCGAAAGGTGTGCATGGACGGTCGCCCGTGAGGGTAGGGTGGTGGCATAGGACATTTGGAGAGTGAGTCGGCTCGGCTGCCGACCATGCTGCTCCCGGGATGGCACCGACCGCGAACTCTCCCCGTTGGCGTCGCGCAATGCGCGCGGCCCTGCAAGGAGGTCATCATGGGTGCTCCCAAGACCGGCAATGTAAGGAACGTGGTGCTCGTAGGCCAAGGCGGGGTGGGCAAGACTTCACTCGCCGAGGCCATGCTCCACCTTTCCGGCAAGACCGCCCGCCTGGGCGGCCACGACGGCACCAAGCCCACGCTCGACTATGACCCTGAAGAGGTCAAGCGTGCATTTTCCATCTCGACGACCATTGCGCCGATCGACTGGAAGGGCGCGCGTATCAATGTGCTCGATGCCCCGTGCTATCCTGATTTTATCGGCGACGCCTTTGCCGCGATGAGCGTCTGCGAGACGGCTCTATTTGTGGTCGACGCCGAGGCCGGCCCGCAGCCTACGACCGTCAAGCTCTGGTATGCCGCCGAGGACCTGCGCCTGGCGCGTGCGGTGTTCGTAAACCGCCTGTCGCGCTCCGAGGCCAGCTTTGCGACCACGATGGAACTGCTGCAGGAGCGCTTTGGTACGCGCCTGGGCGCCGTGACCCTTCCCTGGGGCGAGGGCGAGGACTTCGACGGCATCATCGACCTGGTGCGCATGAAGGCGCGCCATTGCAACGGCACCGAAGCCGTTGAGTCGGAGATTCCCGAGGAGTATCGTGCCCAGGCCGAGGAGGCCCATGACCGTCTGTGCGAGCTGGTAGCCGAGGCTGACGACGAACTGATGATGAAGTACCTGGAAGGCGAGGAGACGCTGACGCAGGAGGAGCTTGAAGGCCTGCTGTCGAAGGCGATCGCCGAGCGCATCTTTGTGCCGGTCTTTGCGGGCGATTGCATTAAGGAGCAGGGCGTCAACTCGCTGATGGACGACATCGCCACGTACTTCCCGGCACCGACGGACTACGGCGAGATGCCGCTCATCGACGGCGATTCGCTTAAGATCTCGAGTGACGATGACCGTCCGGTGGCATTTGTGTTTAAGACCCTGGCCGATCCGCAGCAGGGCCGCATCAGCTTTATCAAGGTGCTGACGGGCACGCTTGAGCCGGGCCTTGAGCTGATCAACGCGCGTACCCGCAAGAGCGATCGTCTGGCTCACCTGTATGTGATGTGCGGCCGCGACATGACTGAGGTTGGCCACGCTTATGCCGGCGATATCATCGTGGCGCCCAAGCTGGCGGCCGAGACGGGCGATACGCTCTCGATTACCGGCAAGGTTGAGGCTGCGGCGTTTAAGTTCCCCAACTCGCAGTACCGCATCGCCATTGAGGCCGAGAATCGCGGCGACGAAGAGAAGCTCTACACGTTTATCGAGAAGGCCTGCAAGGCCGATCCGACCATGAGCATCGACCGCGACGAGGAGACGGGCCAGACTATCATCTCCGCCGTGGGTGAGGCGCAGGTTTCGGTCCTGCTCAATCGCCTTGAGGACCGCACCAAGGTCGTGGCCAAAAGCGTGCCGATCCGCATTCCGTATCGCGAGACCATCCGCCGCACGGCGAGTGCTCAGGGCCGCCACAAGAAGCAGACTGGCGGTGCCGGTCAGTATGGCGACTGCTGGCTGCGCGTTGAGCCGCTCATTGGTCCCGACGGCACGAGCGATGGCTATGAGTTTGTGGACGAGGTCGTAGGTGGCCGTATTCCGCGCTCGCTGATCCCCGCCGTGGACAAGGGTGTCCAGGAGACCATGAAGGACGGCATCATTGCCGGCTACCCGCTCACGGGCATTCGCGTGGCTGTGTACGACGGCTCGTATCACAGCGTCGACTCCAACGAGATGGCGTTCCGCGCGGCGGCTCGCATCGGCCTGCGCAAGGCGTGTGCCGATGCCGACCCGGTGGTGCTGGAGCCCATCGAGGAAATCACGGTGACTATCCCAGAGAGCTACGCCGGCGCCGTGATGGGCGACATCTCGGCTTCGCGTGGTCGCGTGACGGGCATGGAGACCGATGAGCGCGGAGACACCGTGGTTATCGCGCAGGCGCCGCTGGCCGAGCTGACGGATTATTCGACACGCCTGCGCTCCATCACGCGCGGCACGGGCGACTTTACCATGAAGCCCGCGGGCTATGAGCAGGTGCCTTATGACGTTCAGGCCAAGCTGGTCGAGCGCTATGAGGAGGGCCGCGCCAAATAACGTGTGGTTTTGTCTGCAATGTAGGTGCTGACGAAAAGGCCGCCCTGGGTAACCGAGGCGGCCTTTTTTCCCTTGTTGACGGAGGAAAACGGATCATTTTTTGGTTACGGGCGGCGCGGTCGGCACTAGTCTCCGGATGCCTGGTTGCGGCCGGTGGCGTAGTCGATCTGCACATGCGGCTGCAGGTTGTAGCAATATACGTGGAAGCAGAGGGTCTTGCCGTGGTCCTCGACCGATTGCGCCTCAAGGCGCACGCCACGGCAGACAAGTTCCTCTTCGTTATACATGGGCGTGACGCGGTAGAGCACATGGTTACCCGTATCGCGAATATAGTTGAGAATCTGCTCCTCAAACGGCAGCATGCCCGTCTCGTTGAGATAGCGCGTGCCGGTGAGGAGATTCTTGCGGTTGGCGTTTTCGCCGCAGAGCGACCAGGCGACAAGGTGGCAGCGATTGTAGAGGCTCTGGCCCGGAATAAAGTCGTAGCGCTGCTGGTGCCATCCGGCGGGGTGGATACGCGAGATATCGCCGCGTTTGCCCTGACCGAGCGATTCGGGGCCCACGCAGGCGAGCGCTTTGCGGGTGCGGCCCAAGCTGTCGAGCTTGGAGAACTTTTTAAAGCAGCCCTCTTCGGTGGCGCGCTCGTATTCATCGAGTGTGAATGACGGCGTGCCGAGCGGGTGCGTGCTGTCGGCGCGAAGGGCAACGTAGGGATTGCCGGCGTAGTCGGGAATGCTGCTGAGATATACGCCGCGGGCGCGGTCGAGATCGGGGTTTTCGACCTCGTCGATGGGGGTAGCGGTACTGTCGGCGGAGCCGTCGTCACCGGTGTCGGTTGCGGCGGAATCGGAGCCATCGCCAGAGGCTTGGCTATTTTGAGAGTCCGAGGAGCTCTCTGTTCCCGATTCGAGTCGGGCAACCAGGTCTGCCTCGTCGTCGGTGCGGCTGGGACTCTCGTTTTGTTTCTCGGCCAGAGCTACCGCCTGCTCATCGCTTTGCGGCGACAGCAGCTTGGGCGCTCCGTCGAGCGATCCTGTGAACAGCGCAAACCCCAGCACCACGGCGGTGCCGATGGAAAGCACTTGCTTGTAGGTGGACTTGCGCGACATTGAGGCTCCTGGATGGACGGTTGGGAGTCTACCAGTCTAGCAGGAGCCGGCAGAGGCCGTCCCGCCGAACAAATACTCAAGATTTGGAATAGACGCTGCTGATTCATTTGCCTCATATGGAGCTGCGGCGGTAGTGTATATGGGGCTGTCCGGCGTTTCCCCAGATAAAACTTACCAAAATAAATCTGTTCCTTTTTGGCAGGTTACTGGTTCATGTTGCCGTGGATGTAGGGGGTGACCTCGGGGGAGATATGGCCGCAGCCCAGCTCGCGCAGCGCAGACTCGATTGCAGCGGGCAGCGGGGTCTTGCCCTTGGCATCGACGGCGCCGCCGCCGAGCGCGGCAATCTTAGCGACATCTGCGGGAGCGGCTTCGATATGCATGCAGCCGCCGACCAAGCGCGCGCGAACCTGTGCCAGACCAAGATCGTGCAGGTAATCCTCGCAGGCGCGGATCAAATCGACCTTCTCGCGCGTAAGCTCCTCGCCCGTGGGGACGCGCGTGGCAAGACAGGCTCCCGCCGGCAGGCTCCAAACGGGATAGCCCCATGCGCGCAGCAGCTCGCGCTCTTCGTTCTTGGTAAAGCCGACCTCCATGAGAGGGGAGCGTACGCCGAGCTCTTCTGCCGCGCGCATGCCGGGGCGGTAGTCACCGCGATCGCTTGCATTGCTGCCATCGATGACGGTGGGAAAGCCGAGCGACTTGGCGTGGTTGACGATGGCGGTAAAGCCGGCGTGCTTGCAGTGGTAGCAGCGATTGGCGTCGTTGCAGGCTACTTGGGGGAGCTGCAGCTGATCGACCGAAAGATTGAGCACGGGGAGCTTAAAATGCGGTCCCTCATTGGTTTGCCCGTCAACGGACCGCTCAAACGAGATCTGTTCGGGCGTGCCGATGAGCGGCGTGGTGAGGTGAACGAGAAGCGTGCTGGCAGGCATAATGCGGGCGCAGACCGCGGCCAAAAAGCTGCTATCGACGCCGCCAGAAAAGCCGATGGCGACGCGTCCGTATGCCAAAAGCAACTGCTCGAGCGTCGCGAGTTTGTTCTGAAGCTCCTCTGCAGGTGCAGTAGTGTCTGAAAGCATGAAACGATCCTTACCATTGAGTACTCGGTTGAAAACTATAATCCTACCGAGCTGCCTGTCATAAGACTTCTGTCTATGTAACGAAAGTGCAATATGCTATATACGTTATATACAAGTTTGTAAAGTGCGGTAGAGTGGCAGTAATGCAATCCGGTGAGGGGACCGATATGATCAAGGCTGTTATTTTTGACATGGACGGAACGCTGGTCGATACCGAGCGTCTGGGCATCAAGGCGTGGAAAGCGCCCGCTGCTGAGCTGGGTGTCGCGATTGATGATGCTCTGGTTCATCAGTTTATCGGTCGCACGCTGCCCGATGTCATGGACATCCTTGAGGCACATTACGGCAGCAGAGAAACCGCTGAGGCGATCTATCGTCGCCACAAGGAGATTCGCGACGAGATGGTCAAGACCGAACTGGAGCTTAAGGCCGGTGCTGCCGAGTGCCTAGACGAGCTGCTGGCTGCGGGCTATCACGTGGGCCTTGCGACGTCGTCGCGCCACGTTACAGCGGAGCGCAACCTTAAGATGGTCGGCCTCTTTGACAAGTTTGAAACGGTGACCTGTGGCGAGGACGTCGTGCACGGCAAGCCCGACCCCGAGATGTACCTGCTTGCCTGCGAGCGCGCGGGCTTTGCTCCCGGGGAGTGCGCCGTGGTCGAGGATTCTCGCAACGGCTGCGTCTCGGGCATTACGGCCGGTTGCCATGTCTTTGCCGTTCCCGATATCGTGCCGCTGCCGCAAGACGTGGTGGATGGCTGCGAGGCCGTGCTCGACACGTTGTTCGATCTGACGGCGGCGGTCAAGGCCGTGCGCTAGACAATTGCGGAGCTGAAACGAGCAATTGGCCGTCTTTGCGCTCAAGCAAAAGAGGTCCGGCAATGGTCGGGGCTCTTTTGCTTGAGCGACGACACAGTATACTTACGGGCGTGCTATAGATACGCGCCGAGGTTGATGGCCGTGGCGTCGGTCTGGGTGCTCGCCTGGGTACTGGCGCGCTCCAAGAGGAACGGCCGCACGAGTTCCTGACGGTTGATGTCCTCGGCGGCTGTGACCGCAGTAACGGTTCGCGCTGCGGAACCAATGCGGATGTGCTTGGTTTTTGCCGGGGCCTTGTTCTCGATTTGCTCCATCAGCAGTTGGACACCCTTGCGGCCAATCTCGTAGCCCGGGGGCGCTACCGTAGTGAGCGGAACCGATCCGCTCCAAGCGAGCGGGTTGCCATCGCAGCCTGCTACGCGTACTTGCCCGGGGACAGAGATGCCCTTGTCGACCAGTGCCGAAACGACGCCCGAGGCCAGCACGTCGGTTAGACCGACGACAAAATCGGGGCGTTCGTCGGCGGGGCGCGCGGCGATTTGGGCGCCGATGCCGTAACCGTCGGCAGCGGTATTCCATTCGCCGGCGTCGATGACTTCGATCTTGATATCGGGGTGTAGGGCGAGCGCCTTATGAATGCCGAGGACGCGCAGGGTGAGCTGCGTAAATGCCGCTCTGCCCACAACGGTGATATGGCGCGCGCCGCGGGTGATGGCGAGCTCGGCGATAATGCGCCCTTGCGCCTCGTTGTCGGCGGCCACGTAGTAACCGGGTTCGGGGCAGTGGATGTCCAGATGGACGATCGGCACGGGCATCTTGGTCATTGCGGGGTGCCAATCGGGGGACGCCATAGGCTGAACCATGACGCCGGACATCTGCGTGCCCATAAAATAGCGCAGGTAATGGTCCTCGAGAATATCGTCGTTATCGGCGTTGGCGATGAGCAAGTCGTAGCCGTGCTTGCGGGCCTCGTTGTGGGCGCCGCTGGCGATTTGGAGCGAAAAGCCGTGATCGAGACGGGGGAGGACCAGGCCAAAGGACTTGGTGGCGCCGCCCGCGAGCTGACGAGCACTTTGGTTGGGCAGGTAGCCAAGGCGATTGATGGTCTCGTTGATGAGCTTGAGGGTCTCGGGGCGCAGCTTTTCGGGGTGGTTGAGCGCGTTGGATACCGTGCCCAGCGAGACTCCTGCCTCGCGCGCGACGTCGCTGATTTTTACCTTTGCCATAGCGGCCCCTTTGATGCGTTTCAAGTACGAGTCAGATTGTAGCATCGCCCGTTCCCGGGGTGTCAAAACCTACCAATTAGGGGCAGGTTTATTTTGGCAGGTTTTATCTGGGCAAACACCGGAGTCCAGACCACACAAAGGTGCCTGTCCCCCTTTGTGGTGGTTTTGGCGCGGCTGGGCTGCGCGTTAAACGGTGGAGTGTCTACAATGGAAGCCGCTTTGAACGTAGATTGAAAGGCTTTGGTATGACTCGCGCTGTTTCTCGTCGTGATTTCCTGGGTTTGATCGCCGGTGCTGCAATGGTTGCGGCGAGCGGTTGCGCTGGCAGTGGCGCTGACAAGGGCTCTGCCGCTGGTTCTGCTGCGGTTGCGGGTGACGATATCAAGGGCGCCAAGCTCACCTTTGTGGGCGACGATGCCTTTGCGCCCTATCGCTATCTGGAGACGCAGTCGGACGGCAAGCAGAAGGTTGTCGGCCTGGACATCGCTATCGCTGACGAGATGGCCTCGCGCTTGGGCTTTTCTTACGACTTTGAGCCGCAGGACTTTGCCGCCACGCTTGCATCGGTGCAGAGCGATGACAAGGCCTTTACCATGGCGATGAGCTCCAACGAAGAGCGCGAGCAGACCTATGACTTCACGCGAGGCTACTATCAGCCGCTTGTGGGCGTTCTCACGCTCGGCGGCGATCCCGTCAAGCGCGTTGAGGACCTCGCCGGCAAGTCTATCGCCTGCACCACCGGTACCGTGCAGAACAAGTTCATCGCCAAGGTCATGCCCGATGCTGATATTCACACGTACGACGGTGGCGACCAGTGCCTGCAAGAGGTGCTCGTCGGACGCATCGATGCCTACCTGTGTGACGGCGCCGAGGGCCAGTCCATGCGCGATGCGAATGAGGGCCTGGTGCTGGGCCTGCTCGATCGCTCCGAGACGAGCGATCACGTGGGCGTGTACCGCCTGATGGCCAAGAAGGGTGCCGGATTTGTCGCGACGCTTGACGAGTGCATCGGCGAGATGCTCGAGGACGGCATCATCGATGACTGCATCAAGCAGTATGTGGGCGCCGACTTCATGTGGAACGGCGACTATTCCGCTTCCGGTACGTCGACGGTTGCCGGAAAATAGCGAGCCGGTGAGGCGCGCGCCAAGGGCATGCTGATGAAGTTTGAACTGCTAGAACCATATATACCGATGTTTATGAGCGGCCTGGTCGTGACCTGTCAGGTGACGGCCGCCGCGCTGGCCATAGCACTCGTCCTGGGCTTTCTCATTGCCGTGCTCAAGGTTTTGCCCTGTCGCCCATTGCGTGCGGTGCTCAACTTCTACACCTCTATCTTTCGCGGCGTGCCGCTCATCGTGTTACTTTTTTTGGCGTACTTTGCGACGCCGCAGCTCACGGGCTTCAAAATTTCGATGTTTGCCGCCGGTGCCATTACACTGGGGCTCAACGGCTCAGCGACGGTGTCCGAGACGGTGCGCGGTGGTATCGAGGGCGTTGACCGGGGGCAGTACGATGCCGCTCGGGCCATCGGGCTTCGTTATGTTCCCATGATGCGCAAGATCATCGTTCCGCAGGCGATGCGCTCGATTGCCCCTGCTCTGGTCAACGAAGTGATCACGGTCCTCAAGAGCTCCTCGCTGGTGGCAACCATCGGCCTGATGGATATGATGCGCGCCGCCCAGAGCGTGCAGGCGCTCACCTATCGAGCCTTTGAACCGTTTTTAGTGGTGGCCGTGATCTACTACGTCATTGTTATGGCACTCACGGCCCTGGGCAATCGGCTCGAACGCCGCCTGCGTCCCTAGGGGAGTGCCAACCACCGCAAAGGTGCCTGTCACCGTTGTGGTGGTAGGGTGTGTGCATCGAGTGGTATCCAGTTTAAGATACCACTTCTGGTATATCAGCTTGCGTTTGTGTGAGTACAATACTCGGACGTTATACGTCTCAGCGCCCGTCGTGCGTGGGCGTTTTGCAGTCACGCGAGCGAAGGGATTTATCCTATGTGCGGAATTGTCGGCTACACCGGCTCTGATATTGCAAAGAACATTCTGGTCACGGGCCTTAAGCGTATGGAATATCGCGGTTATGACTCCTCGGGCGTCGCGCTCGAGGTGGGCGAGGGCGCCGCGGCTCACCTCGACGTCATCCGCCGCGTGGGTAAGGTTGCGGGCCTGGAGAGCGAGCTTTCCAATATCGACAGCGACGCTACCTGCGGTATCGGCCATACCCGCTGGGCCACTCACGGCAAGCCTTCCGTTGTCAACGCCCATCCCCACACCAGCTGCGATGGTCGCATCGCCATCGTCCACAACGGCATCATCGAGAACTTCGCCGAGCTGCGCGAAGAGCTGGAGGGCCGCGGCCATCACTTTAAGAGCGAGACCGATACCGAAGTTTTCGCGCACTTGATCGAAGAGGCCTATGCCGAGACGCGCGACCTGATGGCTTCCGTGCGCGAGGCCTGCACCCACGTGGTGGGCGCCTATGGCCTGGCCGCCGTGTGCGCCGACGAACCTGGCGTGATCGCCGTTGCCCGCAAGGACTCCCCGATTGTGGTCGGCGTGGGCGAGACCGGCTCCTACGTTGCCTCCGATGTGATCGCGCTTATCGATGCCACCCGCGATGTCGTGGTGCTCGAAGATGGTCAGTTTGCCAAGCTCACGCCCGCAGGCGTCGAGTATACCGACGAGGCCGGCAATGTGATTGAGCCCAAGATCACCCATATCGACTGGGATCTGGACATGGCCGAAAAGGGCGGTTATCCCGACTTTATGCTCAAGGAGATTCACGAGCAGCCGCGCGTGGTGCGCGACACGCTGGTGGGCCGCATGACCCCTGCCGGTGAGCTCGATATCGACGAGCTGGGCCTTTCGCTCGAGGAACTCAACGATATCGACCGCGTATATGTGATTGCCTGCGGCACCAGCTACCATGCCGGACTCATCGCCAAGAACCTTATTGAGGGCTGGGCTCGTATTCCTACCGAGGTTGAGGCGGCTAGCGAGTTCCGCTACCGCAACCCCATCATCACGCCGACGACGCTCGTCGTGGCCGTGTCCCAATCGGGCGAGACGGCCGACACCCTTGCCGCCATTCGCGATGCGCGCATCAAGGGCGCCAAGGTCTTTGGCATCACCAACGTGGTGGGCAGCCCGGTGGCGCGCGAAAGCGACGGCGTCATCTACACCAAGGCCAACAAGGAGATTGCAGTCGCCTCGACTAAGAGCTTCATCGGTCAGGTCGTGAGCCTCACGCTTTTGGCCTTGCTGCTGGCGCAGGTCAAGTACCGCTTGACCACCAAGCAGACGCGCATGCTGTTCCGCGAGCTTTCCGATACGGCCGAGCAGATCCAGTGGATCCTGGATACGCAGACCGAGGCCGTGCACGAGGCCGCGCTTGTGTGCAAGGACGCGCAGTCCGCGCTGTTCGTGGGTCGCGGCATGGGCGCCGCCATTTCCTACGAGGGCGCGCTCAAGCTCAAGGAGGTCAGCTACCTGCATGCCGAGGCATATGCCGCCGGTGAGATGAAGCACGGCCCCATCGCGCTGATCGATCCGGGTTTCCCTGTCATCGCGGTGGCAACCAAGAGCGCAACGTACGATAAGACGGTGTCGAACCTCATGGAGTGCAAGGCTCGCGGCGCCAAGGTCATCGTCGTTGCTACCGAGGGCGACGAGGAAATCAACAAGATTGCCGACTGCATCATTCGCGTGCCGTCCGTCCGTGACGTGTTCAGCCCCATCACGGCGAGCGTTCCGCTGCAGCTGCTCGCCCGCGAGGTGGCCATTTTGCGCGGTTGCGACGTTGACCAGCCTCGCAACCTGGCCAAGAGCGTGACCGTGGAGTAGTTGTTGTTCCGCCGTTCTGGCGACCAAGGCCCGGCTCCGTTGTGGCGTTTACTGCCCATATCGCGTTTGCCCAGATAAAACCTGCCAAAATAAACCTGTCCCTTTTTGGCAGGTTAGCGGAGCTTGCTGGTCTCGAAATACTTGGGATATTGGTCCAGGACCTCGGTCTGGTTGCGGAACATCATATGCAGGTGCTTGCTGACCAAAAAGCTCGCCTCGATGGGGTCGCGGCCGGCGATGGCGCGGCGGATTTGCTTGTGCTCGTTAACAATCTCCTGATTGTCGAGCGTCTGCGTGGCGGCGCGCAGCCAGCGGAAGCGCTCCAGGTCGGCATTGGTCGCCTCGAGCCACGACCACACGGTGCTGCGGCACGCGATGCTAAAGATCATGCGGTGCATGAGGTTGTCGCTTAAAAAGAATCCGATGCGATCCTCTTCGGCCATGGCCTTTTCCTGCAGCGCGATGGCTCGGTCGAGCTGCTCGATGCCTGCCGAGGTGGCACGGGCGCAGCACTCCACAATCACCTGTTTTTCCAGGTGTTCGCGAATGTAGCAGGCGCTCTCGGCAAAGGTGAGGTTGATGGGCGAGACATAGGTGCCGCTTTGGGGCACGGTGCGCACCAGGCTCTCTTGCGCCAGACGCACCAGTGCCTCGCGCACAGGGGTGCGCCCCATATCCAGGTCGTCGCAAAGCTGCTTGACGCCTAGCTTTTCGCCCGGCTTGTAGTCCAGGTAGACGATTTTGCGTCGAATGGTGTGGTAGGACTGGTCCTGTAGGCTCGTTTCCTGCTCGCCGACGTGCATCGATTCTTCCATAGTGCCTCACAACCGTTCTATCACACTCATATATCAGCTGTTAATTATGCCGCGAATCAGCTCTCCGCGGTGGGTAATTCGGCTGTTGCCCAAGAACTATTGCGGCATCTTAGTCTGTATTTGCGCAGGGCTGTGCCCAATGTTGCCGTATCATAAGCCGTCGCAAACGTGAAATAGAAAGAAGGACTCCCATATGCAACTGGCAAATATCGTACGCGAGCGCTGGAAAGGCGTCTTGTTCTGCCTGATCATCGCCATTCCCGCGACGTTGCTCGGCAAACAAATTGAGGTGGTCGGCGGTCCGGTATTTGCCATTCTCTTTGGCATGGTCCTGGCGCTCGTCTTTCCCAAGAATCGTCGCGAACAACTCGCTGCCGGTGTTACCTATACGTCCAAAAAAGTCTTGCAGTACGCGGTTATCCTGCTTGGCTTTGGCATGAACCTCTCGCAGATTCTGTCCAAAGGCGCCCAGTCGCTGCCGATTATTGTGGCGACGATCTCGACCTCGCTTGTCATCGCCTTCGTGCTCTGCCGCGTTATGAACGTGCCGGGCAAGATCGCGACGCTTGTGGGTGTGGGCTCGTCGATTTGCGGCGGTTCGGCCATCGCTGCGACCGCGCCCGTCATCGATGCCGACGATCGCGAGATTGCCCAAGCCATTTCGGTCATCTTCCTGTTTAACGTTATCGCGGCGCTCGTGTTTCCGACGCTCGGCGGCATGCTCGGGCTGACCAACGAGGGCTTTGGCCTGTTTGCCGGCACCGCCATCAACGACACCTCGTCGGTAACGGCTGCGGCGAGCGCCTGGGACAGCATGCATCCCGGCGCCAATGTGCTCGAAAGCGCCACAGTGGTCAAGCTCACCAGGACGTTGGCCATTATTCCCATTACGTTGGCTCTCGCATGCTGGCAGATGCATCTGGCGCGCAAGGCCGGCGGCGACGCCAAAAGCACGTTCTCGCTTAAACGTGCGTTTCCCATGTTTGTGTTGTTCTTTGTGCTGGCGAGCGTGATCACCACGGTGCTTCAGCTTCCCGCGTCCATTACGGCGCCCATCAAGGAGTTGTCGAAGTTCTTTATTGTTATGGCCATGGCGGCTATTGGTTTTAATACCGATATCGTCGAGCTGGTCAAAAAGGGCGGCAAACCCATCGCGTTGGGCTTTTGCTGCTGGATTGGCATTGCATGCATGAGTTTGGGAATGCAGCACGTGCTGGGAATCTGGTAGAGAAGTAGCTGATTTGCGTGTTGCGTGCTGGCGAGCGCATTCTCACGGTGGAGCGATAGGAGCTCTTGCGGGTATGGCTTGTCCGCAGGTTGATAGGTCCCGAAGAGCTCTTATCGCCCCGCCAGGATGGCGATGCGGGGCAATTCATATACTCGCAGGACGGCGACTTTTGCCCTATAGTGTTTGGTGAGTAATATCGTTCAATTTTGAAACATTCGGTCGTGCGACCGTCGGCGGTTGCACGTCGCCGCGGACAGGGGCAAATCATGGATAGCGATGCCAAGCTGCAGATTCTGATTGAGGCATTGTCCGCAGCCGGAGCATCGGCGCTGGCAATCGACGAGCGCGGTGGCGTTGTGATCTCGACTATGAGTGACGCGGCGCTCGAGCAGGATATCGCTGCTTTTGTTTCCGAGCGTCTCGCTCGCGTGGGCGATGGAGCGCGCCTGGTGATGGGCCACGAGGGCGTGCGGTTGAGCTTGACGGTGCGCCCGACGGCCAAGGAGCGCGGAGCGCTTTGGGTGGTCGTGGCGCATGAGGTGCGCGCCGCTGCGACGCATGCGGGCATCGAGTGGCTCAATGCCGACGAAGTTGAGGCTCGCTACGCGTCGAGCACGTACGGCATCGTCGAAGACGCGGCGGCGGTCGCTGCCCCCGTACGGGAGAGCTATGCGCGTGGGGTGCCCCTTATGCTCGAGGGCGAGCTGGGCGCGGGGAAGGATCAGATTGCAAGACGCCTGTACCTGGATGGACCCTATGCCGATCAGCCCTTTGTGTCCGTTGCGCTCGATGAGCTTACGGATCGCGGCTGGCGCCATCTGCTCAAAAGTTCCGAATCGCCGCTATTCCAAACGGGGCTGACACTTTGCATGGGCGGCTGGCATGCTGTTGGCCCCCAACGTCTGCGCGAGCTCGTGTCCGCAATGATCGACACGGCGCTCGCAACTCGTTGCCATGTGGTGTTGACGGCAAACGATATGCCGGGCGGCGGCGAAAGCGATCAGGCTGCTTTTGTAACCGAGCGCTTGGCATGTGCAGTGAGTGTGGCGCCGGCGATTGCCGAGCAGAACGGCGCGTCGGAAAAGGTTGCGCGCTATCTGGGGTATCTGGCAGATATGTTTAAGACGGGTGCCCCCATGTTGTCCGCCGCCGCGGCAGAGACGCTCGATGCGTACCGTTGGCCCCGCAATTACCTGCAGCTGCGTGAAGTCTCTGAACGACTCTATATATTAGTGGGGGCTGGAACGGTGGAGCGTGCCGTGGCGAAAGAGGTGCTTGCCCAGGAGGACGTTATCAAGACCGCGACCTTTGGCGCCCCGGCGCTCGAAAGCGATTTGTACATCTTGCGTCCCCTGGCCGATACCGAGCGCGATGTCGCACGGTTGGTTCTGCAGCACCTTCACGGCAACAGGACACGTGCGGCAGAGGTGCTCGGTATAAGCCGCACGACTTTATGGCGCCTGCTGAAGGACAACGACCGCTGAGCGAGGCGCCGTGACCGCGTGCGGCGCGTGTGATACAGTCCAAAGAAGCATTGTTTCGATTGTGTTACGGCGTGCGGGGGAGTATGGCGGAGACTTCAAAAACGAACCGAACAAAGCGAAGTGCGGCGCCGGTCGGCCGGCGTACGACTTCGCGGACGTGGGGCAAAAGCGCCTCGGGGTTCGACGGCTCGTTCAAGCGCACAAAATATGGCTATCCTTCGGCAAGCGCTCGCTTGGCCATGCAGGCCGAGTCCTCGTTGTGGGGACGAAGGCGCGTGGTGGGCTCAAAGCTCAAGCACGATGGAACGCTTGGCTACATTAGCCGCGGTGCTGCCCGCCGTAGCGGCCTCAATCCTGCAGGCTGGCATCGTTACGTGCCGATCGTGGTCGTTGCCGCGATAATCGTCATCGCGCTCGCGGCGCTCGGATATGCCGGCGACGGCGCGAGTCTGGGCGCGATGTTCAAATCGCCTGAACTTGCGCATGCTGGCACGGAGCTTGTTGAAGGCGCACAAGACCAGACGGGTGTGGCGCCCCAGCGCGGTATGGTCGCAGCTGCTGCCACCATTGCCGATGCTCAAAAGGACGAAGGCGGGCAAAGCGACGACGCCGATGCGAGTCAGACGAGCGAAACGGCAACAACTCCATCGGCAAGATAAGTTGCGAGTGGGGCAGCAAATATGGGACGGGGCCTTTAAGCTGCCCAAGACGGTGGCTCACTCGATGTCAGGCACCAACAGCGAGCGGGCCGCATTTGCGTCAAGGTGACGTGAAATGAGAGGGCGCTGACCTTTTGGTCGCGCCCTCGAAATTGAACGTCAGATTGGCGTGAATGCGGCTCGCGCAGCGTCAACGGGTCCGCCGTTCGTTAGAACGGCGGAACATACACCACGTTGTCGCGGCGAGGCTTGGCCTCGGGAAGCACGTCCTCGGCGTAGCCCAGAATGCAGTTGCCCACACCGCGCAGGCTTCCGTCGGCGGGCAGGCCCCAGCTGGCCAGCAGTTCCAGGCCCTCGGGCGAATCGAAAACCTCGTGGGCGCGATGAATCCAGCACGAATCGACGCCCAGCGCATAGGCTGCGTTAAGCAGGTTGCCCATGGCGAGCGAGCCGTCTTCCAGGTGCGTGGGCACGCTGCGGTCGACGAGCACTACCACAACAGTCTTGGCCCCGTAGAAGGGATCGCCGTTGCTGCCCATGACTTGCGCATTGAGCTGCGAGAGACACTTGACGGTCGCGGGGTCGGTGACGGCGACGAACGTGACCGGCTGACGTCCCATGCCGCTCGGCGCGTACTGGCCTGCCTCGATAATGCGTGCGAGCTTTTCTGCCTCGACGGGGCGATCGCTGTAGTTGCGGCAGCTACGGCGATGGATGAGCGCTTCGATGGTCTCCATGGGTTCTCCTAGCGATGACGTTGCAGATGCTCCGTTCTTACCCGTCGTGCCGTAGCCGTAATCGCGCAGAGGGCCCAAACAGCAATAGCCACCAATCGGAAAAGTCGGCTTGCATAAAACTGCGGCAAGAATGTGAGAAGCTAATGAGATGGTTAAACGTTTTATCCCGTCTACCCTGCGGTTTTTTACCACTTGCCTAAAACATGGGCGCATATCCATTGATAAAGGTTTTACTAAAGGGGTACCAACGTTTATCAATGCGCTGTGGTGGCGCTGGGCCAGGAGGTAACTATCATGTTCCAGGCTGGAGATGTCGTCGAGACTGACTTCGAAGGATTTCTGAAGCTGCTGCGTTCCAAGACGCGCGCTTTCGTGTCGATCAACGATCACGAGTACTACATCACGCACACCGATGGCTATTGGCGTGTTCAGGATTGCGAGGCCCTCAACGATAAGGGCCACTTTACTGATTGCTCTGAGCTGGTCAACACGGTCTGCGAGGTCGTCGAGCTGCCTTGGATC
Source organism: uncultured Collinsella sp. (assembly GCA_902475825.1). Lineage (GTDB taxonomy): Bacteria > Actinomycetota > Coriobacteriia > Coriobacteriales > Coriobacteriaceae > Collinsella. The sequence continues at coordinate 18,352 of CABSBA010000009.1, forward strand.
TGCGGCAAGAGCCTGCACGACAGCTTTGCGGGCGCAACGGTCTACGAGGCCGTCGCTGCCTAACGGGCAAATACATCGCTATTCTCGCGTGACCGCCGGCGCCGCCCCCGCGCCGGCGGTCTTTTTCTATCGATATGCAATGTAGAGCCGACCATATATATCGAGCTTATT
>CABSBA010000010.1 GCA_902475825.1 uncultured Collinsella sp.
AATTCCGGGGCTAATCGGTCGGGCCGGCGGGATTTGAACCCGCGACCCCTTGACCCCCAGTCAAGTGCGCTACCAAACTGCGCCACGTCCCGAAGCTTTTGTTTGTTGCGCTGCTCTCGCTCGCAACAGGGAGTATATTAACCCGAAACTTTGCCCTTGTGCAAGAACTTTTTTACAAATTTTGAAGCAAGTCCAAAATTGTATCTGCGAGCTGGGGTTTTGTTAGCACGGGAAGTTCTTGCGTGCCCGCTGCACTCACGATCCAGGCCTTGTTGGTATCGGTTCCAAAGCCCGAATCGGCGCGCGAGACATCGTTGGCGATAATGGCATCGCAACCCTTGCGGGCGAGCTTTCGCTGCGCGTACTCCACGACGCTATCGGTCTCGGCCGCAAAGCCGATCACGCACCGCTCCCCCTTCTGGCGCGAGAGCTCGGCCAAGATATCGACCGTCTCGACCAGTTCGATGTGATCCAATCGTTCGTTGGCCTTTTTGAGCTTATGGTCGGCAGGGGCTGCGGGGGTGTAGTCGGCGACGGCGGCCGCGCAAAAGGCTGCATCGGCCGTCTGAAAGGCGCCCAGAGCCGCCTGCAGCATTTCAGCGGCGGTCTGCACGCGCACGCACTCCACGCCGCGGGGAACATCGAGCGATGTCGGCCCCAGCACAAGCGTAACCGCAGCACCGCGGCGAGCGGCCTCCCCCGCCAGGGAGATGCCCATCTTGCCCGACGACCGGTTGCCGATGAAGCGCACAGGGTCGATCGGTTCGTGCGTGGGGCCGGCGGTAATGACGATGCGCTTGCCTGCCAGGTCCTGGGGCGCGGGGTTCAGCACCTCGCAGACGGCCTCGACGATGTCCTCGGGCTCGCTCATGCGTCCCGTGTCCACGTCACCGCAGGCAAGGTAGCCGCTGCCGGGCCCCACCACATGGATACCGCGCTTGCGCAGCGTGGCCATGTTGGCCTGCGTTGCCGGTGCCTTCCACATGCCGTTGTTCATAGCGGGTGCGACCACGATGGGGCGCGGCGTGGCAAGCAGTGTAGTGGAGATAAGGTCATCGGCGATGCCGTTTGCCATCTTTGCGATGATATTGGCCGTCGCGGGCGCCACGACCACCAGATCGGGCTCCTGCGCCAGCGAAATGTGGTGGATGGGGTCGGAAGGGTCGTCGAACAGGCCCACGGCGACCGGCTCGTTGGTGAGCGCACGGAAGGTGAGCGGGCCCACAAACTCGGTGGCATGCTCGCTCATAACGACCTTGACGCGCGCGCCGCGCTTTTGCAGCAGGCGCACGATATTGCACGACTTATAGGCGGCGATCCCGCCGGCAATGCCCAGCAGGATCGTTTTTCCCTCAAGTTGCATTGAATTGTTGGATGCCGCCGTCATCGTTAGGCTTCCTTGCTGGGGAGCACGAGCAGGCGGTGGCAGTACGGGCAGTGCGTAATCTCGCTACCGTCGTGGTTGAGGTCGCTCATGGACGACGCCTGCAGCGCGGTGTGGCAGACCGTGGGGATGTTGCCCTTGATGGTCTCGACGGCCAGGCCGCGGAACTGCTTGAGCAGGCGCTCATAATCGGTGAGCACGTCGGTCGGCAGCGTGGCGGCAAGCGCGGTGCGCTCCTTGGTGGCGGCATCAATCTGAGCCTGGAGGTCGGCGGCCTTGGCGCGGGCAGCCTTGGTATCTGCCTTCACGCCCTCCTCGAACTTGGCGATGATGGCCTGCGCGCGAGCCTCGCGGTCGAGCGCCTCCTTGTGGGCGACGACGACGTCCTTGCGGGTGTGCTCGATCTTGTCCAGACGCTTGGCCAGGGTGGCGAGCTCGTTCTCCAGGTCCTGAACCTCGCGGTAGTCAGAGCCGTCAACGTGGCGCTTCTTGGTGGCCTCGATGGCGTTATTGGTCTGGATCTCGGTGGTGTTGAGATCGTCGAGCTCAATATCCAGGTCCTTGCGCTGGGCGTAGAGCTTGGTCATCTCGGCCTTGAGCTTCACATAGGTCTTGCGCTTGGAAGCGAGCTCCTTGAGCTCCGGCATATTGGCAAGTTCGCTCTTGTTGCGGGCGAGCTCCAAATCGATCTGTTGCAGCTTGAGTAGCGTAGCGCCGGCGCTCATAAGTTCTCTCCTTTTGTCACAGTCCACCATTGGCAAGGGTTCAGTATTTTAATCGCATGAAGGGGGTCGACCCCGGCATCAACTGCAGAGTTCATCAAGATATCAACGAACGGCTCCTCGGAGCGGTCGTGGCCGAGCAAGATCACCGGTAGCCCGCGCAAGGCAAGGTCTTGCGCCACATGGTAGCCCGCCTCGCCCGTCACGATGACATCTGCGCCTGAGGCGATGGCGAGCTCTCCAAAGTCGCCGAGGGAGCCGCCCAGAATGGCGACGGTGCGGCACGGGCGATCTGCTTCTCCCCACACACGCGGGTCGCTGCCGAAGGCCGTGGCAGCGAGGGTGGCAAGATCGCGCAGCGTGCACGGGTCGTTGATCATTGCAAGCGCGCCCAGGCCGGTGACCTCGGGGTCGTCCACGTGCTCCAGCGAGCTCACGGGCTCAGCGCCCAGCAGCTCGCTCAGGCAGGTGCGCGCTTCGTGCGAGCGGTCCAGATTGGTGTGGAGCGAGATAATGCTCACGCCGCAGCGGGCGGCCTCAAACAGCGCTGCGCTGCACTGGGGGCGCGTCGCATCCGCCGGGCAAAACGCCTCAGGCGCCTTGATGTAGATGGGATGATGCGTGAGCAACACGTTGGTACCGGCCTCCAAGGCGCGGTGCACGTTGGCCCTGGTAGCGTCGAGCGCACAGGCCACGCCACGGATCTCGTCGTCGGGATCGCCAACGGATAAGCCTACGTGGTCCCAGGGCTCGGCGTCCGTTTTGGGATAGCGTGCCAGCAGGGCCCGCTCGAGCTCGGCGACAATCATGCGGCACCTACGATCGAGAGCAGCGTCTGGGCAAAGTCGTCCAGATCGCCCGGATTCACGCGGTCGTCGAAGGAAATGCGCAGCGCGCCCAGCGCCTGCTCGCGACCGATGCCCATCGCGCTCAAAACATGGCTGGGATCCATGCTGCCGCTCGAGCATGCCGAGCCTGCCGATACCTCAAAGCCGGCGGCATCGAGCTTGATGATGAGCTCCTCGGAGTCCATGCCGTCAATGTATATCGATACCATGCCGGGCAGACGGTCGGCATGCGCGTAGTCACCCATGGTGGCGTGAATGCGCGGGTGGGCCGTAAGCGTGGCGTAGAGCTTGTCGGAAAGGGCTTGCAGCTTCTCGCGCTCCTCGGCCACATGGGGTGCCAGCGTACGCGCGGCGGCGGCAAAGGCCAGCTGTGTGCGCAGGTCCTGCGTGCCGGCGCGACGTCCGGCTTCCTGTCCGCCGCCAAAGATGCGGGGGCGCAGCGGCGTGCGGTTCTTAAGGTAGAGCGCGCCGGATGCCACAGGGCCGCCGATCTTATGCGCGGCAACGGTCATAGCATCGACTCCCAACTCGGTGGCATCGAGCGGAATATGCAAGTAGCCCTGGATGGCATCGGTGTGGAACAGGGCACCCACGGTATGCGCGGCGGCGGTCAGCTCGCGGATGGGCTGCACCACACCGGTCTCGTTGTTGGCTGCCATGATGCTCACGAGTGCGACGTCGTCGCCGAGCAAGTCGTTCAGCGCGGCGGTCTCGATGTAGCCCGCACGGCAGGGCTGCACCAGATCGACGGTAAAGCCGGCGGCGCGCAGCAGCGGCAGGTTGTCAAGGATCGAATCGTGCTCAATCGCCGACACGATCACGCGGTCGCGCTTGCGATCGCGCTGACGAGCGCCCTCGGCAAGTCCGAGCAGCGCCAGCTGGTTTGCCTCGGTGCCGCCGTTGGTCAGGACGATCTCGGACGGGCGGACGCGCGCGCCAAAGCTGTGGGCGATCTCGCGACGTGCAACCTCCAGGCGCGCGGCGGCCTTACGTCCGAGCGAGTGCAGCGAGTTAGGGTTAACGCCCGCAAGCTCGCTTTCATCGTACTCACGCTGGGCAAGGAGCGCCTCGGCGCGCATGGGCGTCGAGGCGGCATAGTCAAGATTCACGGGTATGCGGTTTTGACCTGCGGTCATAAGGGTTTATGCCTCCTATGCAGCCTCATTGCCCAGCTTCTGCAGCAGTGCAACCTCGGCGGCGGGATCTTCGGACTTAAATACGGCGGAGCCGGCTACGAGCACGTTGGCGCCGGCCTTGACGACCTCGGCGATGTTCTTGGAAGAGATACCGCCATCGACCTCGATGAGGGGCGACACGCCGTGGCGTTCGCACATGGCCTTGAGCTCGTGGAGCTTTGCGATGGTGCCCGGGATAAAGCTCTGGCCGCCAAAGCCGGGGTTCACGCTCATCAACAGCACCATATCGACGACGTCGATGATGCTCTCGAGTACGCACACGGGGGTGGCGGGGTTGAGCACCACACCGGCCTTGACACCGCGCTGCTGCAGATGCGTGAGCGTGCGGTGCAGGTGCGTGGAGGCTTCGTAGTGCACGGTGATCATATCGGCACCGGCATCGGCATACCAATCGACGGTCTCGTCGGGATTCGACACCATCAGGTGCGCGTCGACCGGCACGTCAGTTGAGCGCTTGACGGCCTTGAGGATATCAACGCCAAAGGTGAGGTTGCCGGTAAAGTGACCGTCCATGACGTCAAAGTGCACGTAGTCGGCGCCGGCGATCTTGTCGAGCTCGCCCTTGAGGTTGGCCATATCGGCCGAAAGGACGGACGGAGCGATTTTAATGGAACCCATGGTAGTAGCCTTTCTGCACTAGTCGGTGAGTCCGTAGAACTCTTGCGATGGGACGCGGTCGGTGAGAATTTCGAGCGCCCTATCCAAAGTAACACCGTTGTAGAGCGTTTGCTCCACGGCAAAGGTGAGCGGAATGTCTACGCCCAGTGAACGGGCGAGCTCGCTGACGCTGCGGGCCGCGACGGCGCCCTCGACCACCATATGCGTGCGGGCCTGGTACTCGTCGAGCGACACGCCGTGGGCAAACTCGTAGCCAAAGGTGCGGTTGCGCGAATGCTCCGAGGTACAGGTGGCGATGAGGTCGCCCATGCCGGCAAGGCCCATGCAAGTCATGGCCTGGCCGCCGCGGGCGTGCACCAGGCGGCTGATCTCGGCCAGGCCGCGCGTCATGATAAGGGCGAGCGTGTTGTCGCCCGCGCCGGAGCCGGCGGAAATGCCGCACACGATGGCGATGACGTTTTTCATGGCGCCGCAAACCTCGACGCCGGTCATGTCCTGCGACAGATAGATGCGGAAGCCCGTGGATAGGAGCAGGTCCTTAAAGGTCTCCCCTATCTGCGGATCTTTGCTGGCGATGACGGCGGCAGAGAGCCCGCCGCGGCAGATCTCCTCGGCATGGTTGGGGCCCGAGAGCGCCGCCACGCGCGCCTCGTTGCCGATCTCGCTGGCGATGACCTCGCTCATGAGCAGGCCGGAATCGGGCTCAATGCCCTTGGTGAGGCAGAGTACCGGGGTGTCGGTGGCGATACAGGGTGCTGCCTGATGACATACGCTGCGCAGGTGCGTGGAGGGCACGGCAAAGATGATGACATCGGCGCCCTCGAGTGCCTGCGACAGGTCCGTGGTGGCGACGACGTTGCCGGGCAGCTCATATCCCACCAGATACCGGGGATTGCGGTGCTCGCCATTGATGCCGGCGGCCGTCTGCTCGCTATGGGCCCACATGGTCACGCGCTCGGCTCGAGCGGCGGCAAGGCCGGCGACGGCGGTTCCCCAGGAGCCGGAGCCAATCAGCGCAACATTCATGACTCTCTCCTACTTCCTACTTATCGTCGGGTTCGGTGACGCGCTTGGTAAACGAGAGCTTGGACTCCTTACCCGTCATGAGCTTTTTGATGTTCGCGCGATGGGCCCACACCACGGTGATGCCGATCATCGCCATGCAAAACTTAAGGCCTAGGCTGCCGTACGGAAAGACCGCGCAGACGGCGATGGGAAGACCGATGGCCGCGGCAAGCGAGCCTACCGACACAAACTTGGTGATGGCGACGGCCACGATGAACATGCCCAGCAGCGAAAGACCGATGGGCCAGTACCAGGCGAGGATAACGCCCAAGCCCACGGCGATACCCTTGCCGCCATGGAAGTTGAGGTAGGGAGAAAAGATGTGCCCCCACACCGCAGCCAGGCAGATGACGCCGAGCATCCAGTCGCCGGGGGCTCCAGGCGCCATGATGCTCACAGGGAAGCCATAGCCCACGCCCGCGATAAGCGGACGGGCGATAAGAACGCAGATAGCGCCCTTAAGGCAGTCGAGCAGCAGCGTGAGCGCGGCCACCTTGGGGCCGGCTACGCGCAGGGCGTTGGTGGTGCCGATGTTGCCGGAGCCCGCCTTGCGAATATCGGTGTGGTTGAACACGCGGCCCAGGATCAAGCCAAACGGAATCGCTCCGATAAAGAACGAGACCACGGCGCAGATGGCGGTCAGCAGAATCGGATTATGCATCCTTTTGCTCCTTCTTCCTAAAGAAGAGTCGAATGGGCGTGCCGGAAAAATCGAAGGTCGAGCGCATACGGTTCTCCACGTAGCGCTGATAGGTGTCGTTGACCAGGTCGCTGTGGTTGACGAAGAACGTAAACGTCGGCGGGTTGACGCCCGTCTGGGTCACGTAGTGCATGCGCAGGCGACGCTTGCCGTCCACCACGGTATGGCCAAACTCGCGCAGGTCGGTGAGGAACGTGTTGAGGCGCGAGGTGGTGATCTTTTGCGAGCGCGTCTTTTCAGCCGCGTCGACCATCGCCCAAATCTTCTCGACGCTGCGGCCGGTCAGGGCCGAGATGCGCAGGTACTGGGCCCAGGGAGCCATGACGCCCAGACGGCGGTCGACGGTCTCCATGCAGGCCTCGCGCTTGCGGTCGTCGTCGAGCAGATCCCACTTGTTGAGCAGCACCACGATGGCGCAGCCGCGCTCGATGGCCAAGCCCATGACCTTCTGGTCCTGCTCGGTGACGCCCACGGAGGCGTCGACGACGAGCAACGCCACGTCGGCGCGGTCGATGGCGCGCAGACCGCGGACCATGGAGTAGTACTCGATGTTTTCGTACACGGTGCTCTTCTTGCGAATGCCCGCGGTGTCGACCATGCGGTAATGCCTACCGTCGCGCTCGACGACGGTGTCGATGGCATCGCGCGTGGTGCCGGCGATGTTGGACACGATGGAACGGTCGGCGCCCAGGATGCGGTTGAACAGCGAGGACTTACCGGCGTTGGGGCGGCCGATGATGGCCACGTTGAGCGCATCGGGGAACTCGTCGGCGACCTCGTCCTCCTCCTCGGGCAACAGGGCCACGATGTCGTCGAGCAGATCGCCCGTGCCGTGGCCGTGCAGGGCCGAGAGCGGCGTGGGCTCACCAACGCCGAGCGAATAGAACTCCCAGATGTTGTCGTTTTCGCGGTCGGGGTTGTCGAGCTTGTTCACCAGCAGAAAGACCGGCTTGTCGCAGCGCTTGAGCATGCGGGCGACCGACTCGTCCTCCTCGGTGACGCCGGTGCGGCCGTCGACCACAAACAGGATGACGGCGGCTTCCTCGGCGGCGGCGAGGGCCTGGTCGCGGATGGACGTGGCAAAGACGTCATCGCTCTTGAGCGGCTCGATGCCTCCCGTGTCGACGATGGTGAACTCGCGACCGTTCCAATCGGCCGTGTGGTATGAGCGGTCGCGCGTGACGCCGCGGGACTCGTGGACGATGGCGTCCGAGGTCTGGGCCAGGCGGTTAACGAGCGTGGACTTGCCCACGTTGGGGCGTCCGACGACGGCGACGATAGGTTTCATCTGCTCTCCTTTAATGGGCAGGGTCAGCGGGAATAGTTGAATTGGCGGACGTTATGCCAAGGATGTGCTCCAGGGTATCGAGCAGCTCATGCGGCATGGTCGATACCACATGAACCTCGGCGCCGCGACCGGTAAGGCTTGCGAGTAATTCGTCACGATGATACTCGTCAAGGGTCATACCGTCGGCGTTGAACATGAGCTTAGGCACAAAGAGCATAACCCCCGACAGGTCCTGCGACAGCTGCTCCAAGATGTCACAGGCGACGATGAGGCCGGTCACGTCCACGTTGCCGCCAAAGTAGCGATTTTTGATGGCCGTGACGGTACCGGCAAGGCCCTGCGGCGATTCCACAAAACGTGCCACCGTATCGCGCGCGCTGGCGCCCGAGAGGCACAGCAGGCGCTGGCCACGGGCGGCGATTGCCTCGCGAACGCGGCGCAGGCGCTCAGTATCGGCGGCGAGCACGTTGTCGGTCTCGTCCAGATAGGAGCGGATCATGCCGATGCCGTCGTAGTACTGCGGGTAGCCGTCGTAAAAGTCCGCCTCGGGCGGCTCGATGCCGGCATCCAGGTAGAACTCGTCGCTCATCTGGAAGGTGTGGCGGCCAAAGCGCTCGAAGGCACGGTCCTGGAAGGGCCGGATCATGGCGATGGTCTCGCGCGCCAGCTCGGGTTTGTCGCTGTAAGACCAGCTAAAACGATTCTGATGCTTAGTAAAACCGAGCGGCACAATGCCCAGGCTCGTGATTTGCTCGTGCTCCTCGCAGTAGCGCAGCGTCTTTTCCAGCTCCTCGCCGTCGTTCATGCCGGGGCACAACACGATCTGTGCGTGAATCTCGATGCCGGCGGCCATGATGGCCTCGAGTACGTCCATGCCGCGCTGGGCGTTACGGCCCATCATGCGACGGCGGACGTCGGGGCTCACGGCGTGAACCGACACGTTCATGGGGCTCATGTTGCGTTGGATGACGTTTTGAACGTCCTCGTCGGTGAGGTTCGTGAGCGTGACAAAGTTGCCTTGCAAGAAACTCAGGCGGTAGTCATCGTCGCGGATGTAGAGCGTGGAGCGACCGCCCTTGGGGAGCATTGTCATAAAGCAGAACACGCAGGCGTTTACGCAGGTGCGCATGCCATCGAAGATGGGACCATCGAATTCCAGGCCCCAATCCTCGCCGGGAAAGCGGTCGAGCTCCACCGGGGTGACGGTGTTATCGCGCGGGTCGAAAACCTCGAGCTCGACGGCATCGTCATCGGCCTCCCAGAGCCACACAATCATGTCGGTGAGAGCCTCGCCGTTGACCGTAAGCACGCGCATGCCCGGCTCGATACCCACATCCCATGCGGGCGATTCGGGACGCACGTTTTTAACGAGCGCGCCCTCACCCGGCTCGGGGTCGCGGCTGCGCCCGTAATCGGCCACCTCGGTGGCGTATGCGGGTACGGTCTTGTCCATAATTAGCGGCAAAGCTCCTTGATGCGCTCGACGGCGCGTTCGATGTGTTCTTGCGGGGTGGAGGCTCCGGCGGTGATGCCGATGTGGCGTGCGTTGGCAAACCATGCGGCCTGTAGCTCAGAAGCTTCCTCGATATGATGCGTACGCTCGCAAGCTTTGGCGCAGATCTGCGCCAGACGGCGGGTGTTGCCCGAGTTCTTTCCGCCCACCACGACCATGCAGTCGCAGCGGTTGGCAAGTGTGGCTGCTGCCTGCTGACGCTCACTCGTGGCGGCGCAGATGGTGTTGATCACACGCAGCTCCTGCACGCGCGGGGTGATGGCAGCCACGACCTCGGCCAAGTTCTGCGCAGTCTGGGTGGTCTGCACAACGAGGCCCACCTTGCCCTTGAGCGGCAGGGCGTCCGTATCGGCGGCGCGGCTCACGACCTGCGCGTCATCGCCGGCATGGCCCAGGATGCCCTCAACCTCGGGATGGCCCGGCTCGCCCACGACGAGCACGCGATAACCCTCGCGTTTCAGGCGCTCGGCTGCCACGTGGACCTTTTTTACGTAGGGGCAGGTAGCATCGACCACGTCGAGGCCGCGCTCGCGAGCAGCATTGATTACCTGGGGCACCACGCCGTGCGCGCGGATGATCACGGTGCCCGATGCGGCATCGTCCAGGGTGTCGGCCAGCCCGACGCCCGCCTCGGCAAGCTCGCGCACCACGATGGGGTTATGGATAAGCGGGCCCAGGGTATGGACCTGAGCAGTCTCCCTCGCCTGCGGGGCGGCCGCCAATGCCATATCGAGCGCGCGTTGCACGCCGTAGCAGGTGCCGGCGTGGGCAGCGATTTCGATGGTGGGGGCGTCCGCCTTTCCGGCCACAGCCTCGGCAGTGTTCATGACTTCCTCGCCCATGGCTAGAACCTACCCGGGTGCTCGGCGCACAGGTCATCGCGCATGGCGTAGACGCGGCTCATGGCTTCGGACTCAAACCAAGCCAGGCGCTCCTTGCGCTTGAGCTCGGCCGGTGCATCGGATAGCGAAATGGCCTTGCCGGCACGGATCCAGCACTTTTTGGGGCGCATGATCTTTTTGCCCGCAGGCGTGATATCGGACCAGCCGCAGATGGCGAGAGGGTTGACGGGCGCCTTACCCATCTGGGCGATAAGCGCAAAGCCGCCGTGGACCTCGGGCTTGATTTCGCGCGAGCGGATGCGCGTGCCCTCGGGGAAGATCAAGACGTCCTCGCCGCGCTGCAGCGCATGCTGAGCGGCGCGCAAGCACTTCATGTCGGCGGTGCCGCGCTCGACGGGAATACCGCCCACACGGCTAAAGGCCCAGCGCACGATCTTGCTCTTGGCAAACTCGGATTTAAAGATGGGACGAATGCGGCGGCCGCCAAAGAACAGTGCCGTTTCCACGGCCAGCAACTCGGCCATCGAGGTGTGGTTGCAGATGACCACGCTGCCGCGGCCTTCCTGTCGCTCAAACAGCAGGTCGGCGTCCTCGACCTTCCAGCGCCACATAAGCTTGGAGAAGGCCCACAGGATGCCCATGACCACGAAGACGGTGCCGCGGATGAGAGCGGGGAACTCAGCGTAGGGGGCGTTGTAGTAATCCTCGGGCGTCTGTTTAAACAGGCGCATGGGCTACCTCCTTTGGTTGATAAGGTCTTCGATGATCGAGACGACCTCGTCGATGGTGTGGGCGGTGGAGTCGACGTGCACGGCGTCCTCGGCGGGAACAAGCGGTGCGACCTCGCGGCTGCTGTCGAGCTTATCGCGCTGCTTGAGGGCGTCGAGGGTCTCGTCGACCTCGGCCTCGAGCTGCTCGGTGGTGAGCGGCTGGACGTCGTTTTGGTGGCGCTGCAGCACGCGGCGACGGGCGCGTTCGCGTGGGTCGGCGGTCAGGAACACCTTGACCTGTGCGTTGGGGAACACGACGGTGCCGATGTCGCGACCCTCGGCGACGATATCGCGGTCCTCGGCGGCGCGGCGCTGGTGGATGAGCATGGCGGTGCGCACGCCCGGGTAGGCCGAGACCTTGGATACGTTGGCGTCGACCTGCGGGGTGCGGATGGCGGCTGAGACGTCCTTGCCGTCGATGGTCAGGCGCGTGTCCTCGCCGGTGCCGTTGGTAAAACGAATCTCGATCTGCTCGGCGAGGGCGTCGATAGCCGCTTCGTCGTCCAGATCGATGCCGCGATCGAGTGCGGCGAAGGTGACGGCGCGATACATGGCGCCCGTGTCGAGCTTGTTAAAGCCCAGCTGGCGGGCGATCTCCTTGGCGATGGTGGACTTGCCGGAACCGGCGGGGCCGTCGATGGCGACGATCATGTAATGCTTCCTTTCGGTGGTTGACGTGCTGGTATGGGACGCGGGCGCTGCGGCTTGGCGGACTGGCTAGCCCGTGTAGCGCTCGCGGTAGGTGTTGCGCTTGGGCGCGGAGCCGTGGCTGCCGTGGTGACGCGTGCGGGTCGCGGGGTTGACCGCTGTCGCGTTGGGGTCGCCCTGCTTGGAGCTGGCCTGCTTGGGCGGGATGCCGCCGGCCTTGAGAATCTGCACCTCGCGGTCGGTGAGCTCGCGCCACGAGCCCTTAGCCACGTCTTTGAGCTCCAGGCCGGCAAAGTTGCAGCGATGCAGGCGGATCACCGGATGGTGAATCTTGCTCAGCATGCGTTTGACCTGGTTCTTGCGGCCCTCGCGGATGATGACCTCCACGGCGGTGGTGCCGGGCTTGATGCCTTGCGGGGCTACGGCCTCGGCCTCGCGCGCGTTAATGACGCGGCAGATCGCCGGTTGGCATAGGCCATCGTCGAGCTCGATGCCGCGACGGAGTGGTTCCAAGTCGCGATCGGTCAGGTGGCCGTCCACGAGCGCCTGGTAGGTCTTGTAGACGTGCTTGCTGGGGTGCAGCAGATCCTGCGACAGGTCGCCGTCGGTGGTAAAGAGCAATAGGCCCGTGGTGTCGCGGTCTAGGCGACCCACCGGGAACAGGCCCGGAAAGCGGTCGCGCGGGACCAGGTCGGCCACACAAGGGCGCTCCTGCGGATCACTCATAGTGGTGAGGTAGCCGGTCGGCTTGTAGAGCATCAGGTACACGGCGCCCTGGTTGAGTTTGACGGGCATGCCGTCGACCTCGATATGGTCGCGGTCGACGTCGACCTTGGTGCCCAGCTCGGTCGCGACCTGGCCGTTGACGGTCACGCGGCCGGCGGTCATCAGGTCCTCCGAGCCGCGGCGGCTCGCCACGCCCGCGCGCGCCAAAAAGCGCTGCAGGCGCATGGTGTGCGGGTAGACGGGCTGGGCGTCGCCTGCTGACGCTGTGGTGTCCATGGCGCTTGCGATGCGCGTCTCCCCTGCTTCGTTAGTCCTCGACATGCATATCCTCCGAGGTATCGACGGTGGGTAGAAGCTCCTCGCCATCGGTGTCCTCAACATCGGTATCGATCAGTTCGCGCTCTTCGTCCAGGTCCTCGGCCTGCTCCTCGAGCGTGGACTGAATGCTGCGGCCGCTCAGGCGCTCGCGGATAAACTTGCGCGACTGCTCGTCGGGGGCAAACTGCTCCAGATCGGGCAGGTCGCGGGTGGAGCGTAGGCCGAACTTTTCCAAGAAGGCGTTGGTCGTGCCGTAGATGATGGCCTGACCACGCTCGGGGTCGCGACCAAGCTCGCGCACCAGACCCTTGTCCACGAGCGACGCAATGACGCCGTCGGAGTTGACGCCGCGGATGCCCTTGACCACCTCGCGCGTGACGGGCTGGTGGTAGGCGATGACGGCCAAGGTCTCGAGCGCCGCCTGTGACAGCTTTTGCGTGTCCCAGCTCAGCACGTAGGCCTCGACCACGTCGTGGTAGGCGGGGTGTGTAAACAGGCGCCAGCCGCCGGCGACCTCGCGCAGCTGAAAGCCACGATTGGCCTCCTCGTACTCAACCTTGAGCTCGGCCAAAAGCGACGCGCACTCGCCCGGGGCGATATCCAGCGCACCAGCCAGCGCGGGTGCGCTCACGGGGTCGCTCGACACCAGCAGCAGCGCCTCGAGGGCACCTTTGAGGCTGTTTGCCTCCAGCGTGGAAAGGGTTGACATGGTTGGTCGCTCCTATTCGGTGAGCTCGGGGCCCTCGCCGGGCGCGTATGCCTCGGCGCCCTCGACGCGGTTGATTTGAATGGTTCCGAAGATCTCGTCCTGGCTCAGGGTGAGCGAGCCGCGCTTGGCGAGCTCGAGCATGGCCAGGAAGGTAACGACGAGTTGCTCGGTGGTGGCGTCGCCGTCCAGCAGCTCGCGGAAGGTGCAGGTTTGGTGCGCCATGGTAAAGCGGTCGACCGAGGCCACCGTCAGGTCGAGCGGCACGCGATGCGGCGCCACGTGCTCGGCCTCCAGCAGGAAGGTCTGGCGCTTGCCGTCCAGGTCGGCGCAGATGACGGCGAGACCGCGTAGGGTAATGCCGGCCAGGTAGTCGGGCATAAGGCCAAGGAATTCGGGGTCGGGGCCGGCCACGCGCGGATGCATGCGGCTCTCGGCCTGCATGCGCGCGCCAAGGGCTGCCGCCGCGCCTTTAAACTGCTTGTAGGCGATCAGGCGCTGGATCAGGACTTCGCGCAGGGCGTCGCCGTCGAGCGCGCTGAGCTCCTCGAGGTCTTCGTCGTCCTCGTCATCGTCGACGGTTTTGCTTGGGGTCTCCTGGGGCACCAGCGAGGCAGCCTTGATGTCCAAAAGGGTTGCCGCGACCAGCAAAAAGTCGCTCGCCACGTCCAAGTCCAGTGCCTCGATACGCTCGGCCTCGGAAAGGTATTGCTCGGCCACCTCGCTGATCGAGATGGCACCGATATCAACTTTTTGGCGGGTTACCAGCTGCAGCAGCAGGTCGAACGGTCCGCTGTAGACCTGCGTCGACACGCGATACGACATCTTCGACCTCCTTTGACGGCGCCTTCGCGGCGCGGTTTGGGTGCATATTGCGACCGTTATGCGCGGTCGACCTGTAAGTTTACCTTAGATGCCGGCGATTGCGAAGTTGAGCAGCCACTCGGCCAGCGGATACACGGTAACGTCGAAATAGCGACCGATCACGTCGATGCCGGTCCACATGGGCAGCAGGTACAGCACCAGGATGAGGATGGGCATGGCGTATTGCTGCAGGCGGTAGTAGTTAGCGAGCGCCTTGCCCTTGAGGAACGGCACGATGATCGATGAGCCGTCGAGCGGCGGGATCGGGATGAGGTTAAAGAACGCGAGCGACAGATTGACCACGATAAAGGTGGCGCCGAAGTTCATGATTTGGGATGCCACGGCAAAGGACATGCTGGTGTAGAGGTTGCCGTACGCTGCGTGCATGAGGGCGGCTGCGAGACACGCGAGCGCGATGTTCGATGCGGGGCCGGCCGCGCTCACCAGGACCTCGTCGCGTTTGGGGTGCTTGAGGTTATTGAGGTAGACGGGCACGGGCTTGGCAAAGGCGAACACCGGGCCACCAGCCGCGAGCATCAGAAGCGGCAGGAGGACGGTACCGAACGGGTCGATGTGGTTGAGCGGGTTGAGCGAGACGCGGCCGCGCGAACGGGCCGTCTTGTCGCCGAGCGCCCAGGCCGCGGCGGCGTGCGCACTCTCGTGGATCACGATGCCAACGATGACGGCGACGGCGCTGGCGAGTAGGTTCATGAAGTAGCTGCTGGACATGTCTATCCCCTAGCGGACGCGGCGCGAGGCGCGCGTGAGCAGGTAGTCGGCCACAAACAGGATGACGGCCACGATGGCATAATCCAGGCGAAACACACCGCCAAAGGGCGAGGTGATAACGCCGTAGCCGGCGATGGCACTCGGCAGCGCGCGAGAAAGCTCAACGACAAAGCCCACGATCTGCAGCTTGGCGGTGAGGCCGCTAAAGCACAGCAGCACGGTCATCGCGCTCATAAAGATGCCGCAGATGCGACAGGCAATGGCGATGATGCTCATCGCCACGGCAGCGGCCTTACGAGAGTTCACGCGCGGTCTCCTCTTCGATCTGGGTGGAAAGCTCCAGCCATTCGTCCTCGAGCTTAGGTAGCTCTTGCTTAAGGCCGTTATATTCCCCCAGCGCGGCGTTGAACTTGTCCTGATCGGCATAAAGCTCTTCGCTTGCCATCAATTCCATAAGCTCGTCATAGCGGGCGCGCTTTTTGTCGAGCTCCGCCTCGATCTTCTTAAGCTGGTTGCGCACGCCCTTGAGCTTTTTGTTGAGCGCGGCACGGGCCTGGGCCTCGGCGCGCTTTTGCTCCTTGGTTTTTTTGCCCTCGGCAGGCTTGGGGGCCGCAGCGGGGCTGTTGGTCTGAGCGGCGTTGGCTTTGGTGGGCTTGGCCGCGGCCGGCGCGCTCTCCCCTGACGCCTCGGCGGCCGCGCGGGCAGCGAGGTCCTCGCGCTTGTAGAGGTAGTAATCGTAGTCGCCGTCGTAGACCGTGACCTTGCCGTCGCGGATGTCGATGATGCGGTTTGCCACGGCACGCACCAGGTGCTCGTCGTGGCTGATCAGCACGATGGTGCCGGGGAAGTTTTGCAGGGCGTTCTCGAGCATGTCCACCGAGTCGATGTCCAAGTGGTTGGTGGGCTCGTCCAGGCACAGGAGTGCCTCGGGGGCCACGAGCATCTTGGCGAGCGCCAGGCGCGCCTTTTCGCCGCCGGAGAGGACGCGGACCTGCTTTTCGATTGCGTCGTTGTCGCTAAACAGGAAGGCACCCAGCAGGCTGCGCTGCTGCGGCACGGTCCACTTGGGCGTGACGGTGTCGATCTCTTGCAGGACAGTGTTGGACTCGGTCATACCCTCGAGCGCGTGCTGGGCGTAATAGGCTACGCCCACGTTGGTGCCCAGGTCGCGCGTGCCGGTAGTGGGCGGCTCCAGACCAGCGAGGATCTTCATGAGGGTGGACTTACCGGCGCCGTTAGGGCCGACGAGCGCCACGTGCTCGCCGCGGTAGAGCTTGAGGTCGATGTCGCTGTAGATGTGCTTGTCGCCGTAGGACTTGGACACGCCCTCCAGGCCCACGACCATATCGCCGGAGCGCGGCGGGTCAGGGAACTTGAAATCGATGTGCTTGTGGCCCTCGGGTAGGATGACGAGCTCCTTTTTGATCTGCTCGATCTTGCGGATGCGCTCCTGAGCCTGGGCGGCCTTGGTGGGCTTGTAGCGGAACTTATCGACGAAGACCTGCATGTGGGCGATGTCACGCTCCTGCGCGGCACGCTTGGCGCGCATCTGCTCAAGGTTGTCCTCGCGCTGCTTGAGGTAGCTGCTGTAGTTGCCGGTGTAGGTGGTCACGCGGCGGTTCTCAAGCGCGGCGACGTGGTCGACGCAGGCGTCCATGAACGCGCGGTCGTGGCTGACGATGAGCACGGCGCCGTCGTAGTTCGCGATAAAGCCGCGCAGCCACTGGACGCTTTCGAGGTCCAGGTGGTTGGTGGGCTCGTCCAGCAGCAGTAGGTCGGGGTGGCGTAGGAAGAGCTTGGCCAGCGCGATGCGCATCTGCCAGCCGCCCGAGAACTCGGAGCACGGGCGCTCAAAGTCGGTGACTTTGAAGCCCAGGCCGGACAGGATCTTGCGGGCGTTGCTCTCGAGCTCGTAGCCGCCCAGGTGCTCAAAGCGGTCCTGGACCTGGCCGTACTCGTTAAGGAGCGCGTCGACGTCCTTGCCTTGCTCGGAGAGCTCGGTGATCTGGGCCTGCAGCTCGTTGGCGCGCTCGCCCATGCGGCGGATTTCCTTGGCAGCGGCCATGACCTCGGCGAGGATGCTGGTGTCCTTGTTCTCCAGGTTGGTTTCCTGCTCGAGGTAGCCCACCTGGCAGTCCTTGGCGTACTGGACCTGGCCGGCATCGGGACTATCGATGCCCATGATGATCTTGAGCATGGTGGTTTTGCCGGCGCCGTTGGGTCCCACGAGCGCAAAGCGCTCGCCGGGGTTGATCTGGAAAGACGCGCCGCTAAAGAGGACGCGCGCGCCGAAGCTTTTTTCGATCTTGTCGACCAGGAGGATCATGGTGCCGCCTTTGACCTTGTGTGCCTATATGAAAAAAGGCCCCAACTTGCGTTGGAGCCTCATTCAATGCTCGGGTGGAGACGAGGGGGATCGAACCCCTGACCTCTTGACTGCCAGTCAAGCGCTCTCCCAGCTGAGCTACGCCCCCGTGCGAAGAAGTACTATACGGGAACTCGGACGGCGATGCAAGGACAATTTCGGAAAAACTTTCGTGATCGCCGGCGCACACGGGACCGCGCCAGCCCGCGGGGCGCCTGGCCCCCGCACGGCCCGTACGCCGCCGACTTGGCACGCGGAACACGACCCGCCCCGTGCAACAGGATTTTCCGTGCACCGCCAGTCCCATTATCGGGTCCAATTGCGAACCACCCCTCCCCTGCGGCTCAAAACCATGCCGGTTTACTACGATGAATCAGGAATGTTCGACCACACACGTCTTTTCGCGTAACCGGCGGGCTCCTTACCTGCGGTTTTACAACTGGAGAACACACAGTGGTCGAACATTCCTGATTCATCGTAGTAAACCGGCATGGTTTTGAAATGGCATCAGGTTGATTTCACGCATTAATATGTTGGAGCCCTGAAATATAGGCTTTAACTTTTTCTAAAACACGTCTTTTCCGCGACGCGCCTAGATTAGCTGTTGTTTAGCATCGGATTTGATCTTGCGTTGTGCGACTTGCTCGTGCATGGTAGTATTTCACGACGTGAAGCGAAGAAATTAGGCCTGAGTTGCCTTTGTTAGAATTGCATTCACCGTTCATAAGGGCTCTTGGCGCAACGGTTAGCGCAGGGGACTCATAATCCCTGGGTTCTGGGTTCGAATCCCGGAGGGCCCACCAGAGTATTTCGAGGCCGGGCATTACGCCCGGCCTCTTTGCTATTGGCACTGCTTACTAGCTTTGCCATCTAGAGACG
>CABSBA010000011.1 GCA_902475825.1 uncultured Collinsella sp.
TACATCTCCGAGAAGAAGATGCGCGAGCTCAAGCTGTCGAAGGGCGAGACCGCGGGTAACGGTGACTGCTATACCTGCATGGGCTGTCGCAGCTTCTTGACGCCCGACCGCTCGGGCAACGGCTTTAACAACGTTGCCAACGCGCTGAACTACGACCCGAGCAAGCCCAAGTACTATGGTCGCTTTAACCAAGGCGTCGTGACCATCAACCTGCCTGATGTTGCGCTGAGCTCGCACCAGGATATGGACAAGTTCTGGAAGATTTTCGATGAGCGCCTTGAGCTGTGCCATCGTGCCCTGCTGTGCCGTCATGAGCGCCTGATGGGTACGCTTTCTGATGCCGCGCCGATTCTTTGGCAATACGGTGCCCTGGCGCGTCTGAAGAAGGGCGAGACGATCGACAAGCTGCTCGTGGGCGGCTACTCCACCATCAGCCTGGGGTATGCCGGTCTGTATGAGTGCGTCAAGTACATGACGGGCCACAGCCACACCGAGAAGGAGGGCACGCCCTTTGCCATGGCCGTCATGCAGCGCATGAACGACAAGTGCGCCGAGTGGAAGGCCGAAAGCGATATTGACTTCTCGCTGTACGGTACCCCGCTTGAGTCGACGACCTACAAGTTTGCCAAGTGCCTGCAGCGTCGTTTTGGCATCATCCCGGGCGTGACGGACAAGGGCTACATCACCAACAGCTACCACGTCCACGTGTCCGAGGAGATCGACGCATTCGACAAGCTTAAGTTTGAGGGCATGTTCCAGCAGCTTTCGCCGGGCGGTGCTATCTCCTACGTTGAGGTTCCCAACATGCAGGACAACCTCAAGGCTGTCATTCGCGTGATG
The DNA here is from genome assembly GCA_902475825.1 of uncultured Collinsella sp. Lineage (GTDB taxonomy): Bacteria > Actinomycetota > Coriobacteriia > Coriobacteriales > Coriobacteriaceae > Collinsella. The sequence goes on from CABSBA010000011.1 coordinate 841, forward strand.
CAGTACATCTACGACAACATCATGTACGCCGAGCTCAACACCAAGAGCGACTACTGCCAGGTGTGCGGCTACGACGGCGAGATCAAGATCGTCGAGCGCGACGGCAAGCTCATCTGGCGCTGCCCGAACTGCGGCAACACGGATCAGGACAAGATGAACGTCGCCCGCCGCACCTGCGGCTACATCGGCACCCAGTTCTGGAACCAGGGTCGAACCGAGGAGATCCGCGACCGCGTGCTGCATCTCTAATAACCATCCCAGGCTGCCCCGTAGCGAGGCCCCGGACCTTTACTCGCTATTTCGGACAGTCCTGGCTCACGACGGAGGCGCCACTGGCGCCTCCTGTTCGTGCGGAACTCATATCGAGCAAAGGTCCGGGGCCTCGCTACGGGCAGCCAAGTTGATGTAGCTGAGATGCGGCATGCGGTCTGCTCACTCCTCGAAGTTCTTAGCGGAAATGAGTTGAGCTGCAATGACGATCTGCTTGCAATGGCGGTTGAGCTGCAGCTGAGTATTTATTGGACCTCGAACCCTATGCTCGATGTTCGCTTCGTTCATTGAGTTACCCTTTGCATGAGGCCGGGACATATCGTCCCGCCCGCAGTTTCGCAGGCCGCAGGCCGAGAATGTTTGAGGACGGGATGATATGTCCCGGCCTCCCGGGAGAGTTACCTATGAACTACGCGAACATAAAGTATTTCGACATTGCTGATGGAGAAGGCGTTCGTACTTCTCTGTTTGTGAGCGGGTGCCGTCGTGGGTGCAAGAATTGCTTTAACTCTGTCGCGTGGGACTTTGCTGCGGGCGAGCCGTTCGATCGCGCCGTCGAGGATAAGATTATCGAGAGTCTCGACCATCCCTTTATCGATGGCCTGACGATTCTGGGTGGCGAGCCCATGGAGCCCGAGAATCAGGCGGGGCTTGTTGACTTTATCGAACGCGTGCGTGCGGCCTATCCTGCGGGGTCGGGCAAGACCATTTGGTGCTTTACCGGTGACGTGCTCGAGGAGCTTATGCCGGGTGGCCGTCATCATACCGAGGTGACGGACCGTATCCTGGCCTGCCTCGACATGTTGGTGGACGGCCCGTTCGTTCAGGATCTGTACGATATCTCGTTGCGCTTTAGGGGCTCGAGCAATCAGCGCGTGATTGATATGAACGCCACGCGTGCCCGTGCCGAGCGCGAGAACGTTGCGCTTTGCGACGCCGTGGAGCTTTGGCGGGACGATCCGGTCTATTCGACCCATACTATGTAGCTTGTGGCCGATGCCGGAGGGCGTGGTACCATAGCGCGAACGCAAAATCGGAAAAGTGAGGCCCAGATGGTCGATCAGGAAAAAGTCGAGGCCGCCATTAAGCTGTTGCTTGAGGGCATAGGCGAGGACCCAACTCGTGAGGGCCTGCTGGAGACCCCGGCGCGCGTTGCCCGTATGTATGGTGAGATCGCCGGCGGTATGGACCAGAGTGCCGAGGAGCACCTGTCCAAAACCTTTGCCGTCGCTTCGAACGATTTGGTTATCGAGCGCGACATCACGTTTTACTCGCTGTGCGAGCATCATCTGCTGCCGTTTTACGGCAAGGCTGCCATTGGCTATATCCCCAACGGCCGTGTCGCAGGGCTTTCTAAGCTTGCCCGCACGGTTGAGGTCTATGCCCGTCGTCTGCAGCTGCAGGAGCAGCTGTGTGCACAGGTTGCCGATGCCCTCATGGAGTATCTCGCTCCCCAGGGAGCGATTGTGCTCATGGAAGCTGAACATATGTGCATGACCATGCGCGGCGTGCAAAAGCCTGGCACCAAGACCGTGACGCTCGCTCGTCGCGGCGTCTTTGAGGTCGATCCGGCGCTCGAGGAGCGATTCTTTAGGATGCTGGGACGCTAACTATGAGAGTCGTCAACGACTTTACATCGAATACTGACGAGGGAACGCCGCGTCGCGGTTTTATGGCTTCGGGCCTGGCGCCTTTTGGTGCCATGCCTCGCATTGATTACATCTGTGCCAACGGTCTGTTCCGGCGGCACTTGGGCAACATTGCACAGTTGGAATCGGGGCGCATCTTCTGCCGCCACGGTATTGACCACCTGCTGGATGTCGCTCGCATTATGTGGATCAAGAATCTCGAGGAACAGCTCGAATTTGACCGCGAGGTCATCTACGCTACGGCACTTCTTCACGATATCGGCAAAGATGAACAGTATGAATCGGGTATATCCCATGATGTTGCAAGCGAACGCGTCGCTGATGCGATTCTCGGCGGTATGCCCGATGACGTAGCGTTTGAGCCGGCCGATGCCGCAGCCATTAAGACGGCCATTCTGGGCCATCGAAAGCTGCGCGTGAACAGCCAACCGCTCGAGCGCCTGCTCTATGCAGCCGACAAAGCGTCGCGCGCCTGCTTTGCATGCCCCGCGCGCAATGCTTGCAATTGGAGCGATGATAAAAAGAACCTGTCGATTCGCGTGTAGTTAGTTTGCGCGGTCGGGGTTCTAAACGAAGGAGACGATCGCGATGAGTAACAAGAAACTGCCCGAGAATGCAACCAGGACTGAAGGCGCCGAGCTCGCCCGCCGTGGAAGGGGCGAAATATCCACCGCAACGGCGGTGCCCCACGTGAGCTATGACGACCTGCGCCATGCTGACCGCATTACTATCGACGGTCTCGAGGTCTTTGCCAACCACGGTGTGTATCCCGAAGAGAACGCGCTGGGCCAGAAGTTCATCGTGTCCTTGGTGCTCTATGCCGACCTGCGTACAGCGGGGGAGCACGACAACCTGGATGCCTCGATTGATTACGGCTCGGTGTGTCACGATGTCGATGGCTATCTGCGCGAGCATACGTTTAAGCTCATCGAGGCGGCAGCCGAGGGGACAGCCCAGATGCTGCTGCGGCGTTATCCCTCGCTGCTTGGTGTGCGCATCAAGCTCGATAAGCCGTGGGCTCCTGTTGGCCTGCCCCTGGCAAGCTGTGGCGTCGAGATCGAGCGCGTGCGCTAGTCGACGCTAGAGCTTGTTGAGGGGTGGCTGCTTGAGCCGCTGCGACAGAGCTCTATTGTTGGGGCAGTACGTGTCGAGCAGAGCGTGAAACCGCTGATTGTGGCTTGGCTCGAGCAAGTGGACGAGCTCGTGGGCGACAACCATGTCGAGACACTCGATGGGATAGGCGGCAAGTTCGCGTGCGATGCGAATGGCTCCGGTCTTGGGCGTGCATGAGCCCCAGCGCGTTTTCATGCTGCGCACGGAGACGCGGGCCACGGTGACGCCCATTGCGATTTCGTACGCGTGCACAATGTCGCGTAGCGCTGCGGTGACCTCGGATGCATAGAGTTGGTCGATGCGGGTCTGGAGTTCTTTGGGCGTTAGACCGTCGAGGGCTGTGCGCTGCTTTGCCTGCGCGCGCTCACTTGGCTCGTCGGTACCCATAAAGCTTGCGAAGGTGGCCTGCTTGGGCCGCGGCGCGGGTGATGCAAAGTTGTGATCGAGTGCGTCCTGTACCGTGATGGGCTTGCCCCAAAGTGCAATGATGGACGAGGGGCTGAGCGGCTCTCGTGCCGTCGCCTGACGTTGCCCGCGCTGGGCAAGTCGACCGATAATCCAGGTGCTGTTGCGCTTCACAAACGCTTCGATACGCTCGCGGCTGGCGCCGAGCGGTGCGCTGGCGTGGACCTCACCGCTCGATGTGACGCGTAGGTTCAAGTTCTTGACGCGCTTTTTGGTAACGACGACGGGGATGGATGTGCCATCCGGTCGGGATACGGTAGTCGTAAATTGCTGCGTCAAAAGCGGTCCTTCAGATTGGGGACGGGCCGGCATGTCGACCGTCCGGTATGCCGGCCCGCTCAAGGGATGTGAAATTAATAACGCTCAAAGAAGGCAAGCGCGTTATCGCTGCAGAGCTTTTGCATCACGGTCTTGCCAAAATGCTTGGAGAGCATGTTCTGGAACTCGGGCATCTTGCTGGCATCGGAGAGGAAAGCGGGCACCGTGGCACCGTCCCAGTCGCCGCCGAGCGCGATGACGTCCTCGCCGCCCAGGTCGAGCCAGTGCTCGATATGTGCCGCCAGCTGGTCGAAGGTGACGTCTGCGGCGGTCTTGTCGGTTGCGTCGTTGGAAAGGAACTCGCTGCAGTAGTTGAGGCCGACGATGCCACCCGCGTCGCGAATGGTGCGGAACTGGTCGTCGGTGAGGTTGCGCTTGACGCCGCAGACGGTGCGGGAGTTGGAGTGGCTGGCGACGAAGGGGCGCGTGGCGTGGGCGACAACCTCGTCAAAGCACTCATCGTTGAGGTGGGAGACGTCGAGTACCATGCCGGCGTGCTCCATCTGCGTAAGTGCCTCGATGCCGGCGGCGGTGAGGCCGGCGTGGGTATCGTGCCCGCTCGCGAGCGGTCCCTGCGCGTTCCAGCTGAGTGACGACATAAGCACGCCCAAGCTCTTGAGCACCTCGATCAGCGCGGGGTCCTCGGCAAAGAACGTGGCGTTTTCGATGGTGTGGATGCAAGCGACCTTGCCGTCCTTGAGCGCGGGGCGAATGTCTGCGGCGCTGCGTACGTTGACCATGCGGTCGTGGTTGAGCATTGCCTGGCCGCTCATATGCGCCATGATTTGCGCCTGGAAGCGCGCGGCGTGGGCGGTGGGAATCTCGTCGGGGACAAACGTGGCGAAGCACTGTGCCCACGGCGTGTTGCCGATCTTTGCGAGCGAGATGGCGCAGGCGTTGTCCTCGATGAGATCGAAATCTTGCGGATGCGTTTCGTCGCCGGGGAAATAACCGTCGGTGCCGGCGGTAAAGCGCAGGTCGAGATCGAGCGTGGCCCAGCCGATGCGGTCGGCGGTGTCGCAGTGTAGGTCAAATACGGGATATGCCATGGTTCCTCCGGTTGCAGCGTTTCTTTGCAAACTGTCATTGAATTGTATGACTAGGGTATAGTTAGCGCCATATGTTCATGGCGGCCCGCGTTGCGCGCCGCCCTTATCACGGAGGTTACCATGTCCAACCAGGGCAAGAAGGTCAAGACCCATTATCGCGGCACGCTCGACGACGGCACGCAGTTCGATAGCTCCTACGATCGCGGCGAGCCGCTGGAGTTCACCTGCGGCGCCGGTCAGATGATCAAGGGCTTCGACGCCGCTGTTGTCGACATGCAGGTGGGCGAGAAGAAGACCGTGCACATTCCTGCTGCCGATGCCTACGGCGAGCACAATCCCGAGATGGTTCTGGCCTTCCCGGCCGAACAGGTTCCCAACATCGAGCAGATCGAGAAGGGCATGAAGCTCTTCCTGTCCACGCCGAGCGGCATGCCCGTCCCCGCCGTCGTCATCGACGTGACGCCCGAGGCTGTGACGCTCGACGCCAACCACGAGCTGGCCGGCAAGGACCTCAACTTTGATATCGAGCTCGTCGAGGTCGAGGGTTAGAGTATGCCTGAACGCTTGGTTTCGACGACATGCTTGGGAAATCTCAACGATCCGTCCTATGAGCTTTTGCTTCGCCGGGAGCTGGGCGGTGTCTTTGAGGTCGATGAGCTACTGCTCGATTGGGACCAGGCCGATGTATGTGCGTTTGTGGGCGCGACGGAGCTGGGGCGCACGGTCGATGTTCGACTGGATGCTGCCGACGGCGGTCGTCTTACCGATGGCGACGTGCTCGCCATTGACCGTTCGGGCATGGTGCCCGTAGTGATTGTCGTACGCCTGCGCAGCGCCGAGGTTTATTTGGTCGAAGTCGACCGCATGGATCCGATTGCGCTCGCGCACGCGTGCTGGGAGATCGGCAACATGCATGCGCCGCTCTTCCGGGGCGACTCGGACGAGCATACCGTGCGCATGTATACGCCGGTGCAGCCTGTTTTGGGCCGCATGCTCCGGGGCGTCGAGGGTGTTCGGCTCTCGGTGGTCACACGCGAGCTCGATGCCAGCCGACGCTTTGCATCGAGCGCGGCGGATGTCGTTGTGAGCATGGCCCCCGACTTTACCATCGTAAAAAAGACGCGCGGCTAAGCGCGCGTATGCGCAAGACGGGCTTTGAGGGGCGACCAATCAAGGTCCGTCTTGCTGTTGATAGGAGGCTTTGGGGAAGCGTATGGGTCTTGAGGGAATCAAGCTGATTGCATGCGATTTGGACGGCACGTTGCTGCATCCGGGGGAGCGCGAGCCGCGTTCCGAGGCCTTTGAGCTCATTGATGAGCTGCATCGTCGCGGTATCGTGTTTATGCCGGCGAGCGGCCGTCAATATGCGAGCTTGCGCCATCTGTTTGCCCCGGTGGCCGATGAACTCGCCTATGTATGCGAAAACGGAGCCCTGGTGATGAGCGAGGGACGTGCCGTTGTCAAGCGTTCCATGGAGCGCAGCCTTGCTATGGATATCGCGAATGCCGTGGTTGCGTATCCCCATGCCGACGTGACCCTTTCGTGTGAGGGACACCTCTACACCATGAGCGGCAACGATGCGTTCGTCGACCATTTGCGCTATGAGGTCCACTGCGATGTGGCGGTGGTCGACCGTCCCGAGGACATCGACGAGGACGTCATTAAGATTGCCTTCCAGACGCCCGAGGTGGATCAGCCGACGGCCCTGGAGTATTTCGAGCGCCTCTTTAGCGACCGTGTCGACGTGATGACGTCGGGAACCGAATGGACGGACTTTATCGGTTTCGGTTCGGGCAAGGGCTCCGCGCTTGCCGATTACGGTCGTGCCCTGGGTATTTCGCCCGATGAGATGATGGCGTTTGGCGACAATGAGAACGATCGCGACATGCTCAACGTCGTGGGCCATCCCTATCTGATGGAGAGCTGTAACCCCTCTATGCGTGGTATCAACGACCGCGTTCGCTACGTGCGCACGGTCGAAGAAGAACTGCGCCGCCTGCTCGCCGAGTAGGTTTTCGGGACATGCCTAGAAATGTGCTGCTTGCTGTAGCGGATGGGCAAGTAGATTTGCGGGCATGTCCCAAACATCTACCGGCAGTCGGGGCAGAGACCCTCGAAGATGGTGTAGTGCGACGTGACGTGCCAGCCGATTTGCTCGGACGCTTTGGCGTCGAGCTGGGCATCGAAGGGGAGCGGTACGTCGATGACGCGGCTGCACGAGGTGCAGATGATATGTGCGTGCGGCTCGATGGTGCGATCGAAGCGACTCCCGCCCGGCGTCTTGATTGAGAGGATTTCTCCGGCATCTGCCAAGAGATTGAGGTTGCGGTAGACCGTACCGCGGCTGATTTTGTCATCCTGCGCGCGCACGACGTTGTAGATTTCGTCGGCGGTGGGATGGTTATAGCTTTGGCGCACGGCGTCAAGAACCAGCTTTCGCTGCTTGGTATTCCTTCTTTGCACCGCCATGCGCCTCGCCTCTTTTCTATCAATGGTCGTAGGTAAATGATACCGTATTTAGCACACAATACTAATAATGAGGACTGAAACCGTCTTCATTGGCAAGTGGGGCTCGGGCCTGGGCATCTATGAGGCGAAAACGCGTTCCCATGCGCTCGTAGGAGGCATGAAGTGCCTCGAGATGAGATAGGATGCTTGCCGGAGCTCCCTGTATCTCCATCTCGACTGAGCCGTCTTCCATGTTACGCACCCAGCCGGTGAGTGCGCGTTCCTGCGCGAGGTTGGTGTTGGTAAAGCGAAAACCAACGCCTTGGACTTGCCCCGCCCAGTGCAGGAAATAGCGCAGGGGAGTGTCTTGAGTGGCCTCGTCGCTTGCGAGTACGGTAAGCCTGCGGCGCAACTCGAGCTCGACGCCAGAGGGCTTTTGGGGTTCGCGGCTGCCGCCGGTGACGCCCGAGAAAAGCTTGTCGAAGAAGCCCATCGCTATGCCTGCTTGCCTGCGTCGGCCGGGAAGGTTATGCCGGCCTGCTGGCGCACGGCATCCATGATACGCAGTGAGACGAGCGTGACATCGCGGTAGTGTCCGAGCTCGTGGCGTCCCGCCGGGGTTTCCCAAATCTCTTCCTTGACGTTATCGATGCCGTCGATGGCGGTGATAAAGTCTGTGAGTTCGTATTCCATAGTGTTGCTCGATTTGGGTAGGTCGAGAACGAGGCTGTTGTCGCCCTGTTCGCGTGGTGCCTCGGTCGCCGAGCCGCGTACGACATCGCCGCGATAGTCGATGCGGACGTTGCGGGGCGTGGACAGATGGTCGATCTGGATAGTGCCACGCTCGCCTTCGATCTGTGAGGGCAGCAGGTCATTCGTAATTTTGGAGTGCGCGAGCTCGACGGAGATACGGCCACCGCCGTAGCTGGCGAGGATGGAACCGCAGCCGTCGATGGGGCCGTGCGTGAGCTGTTGCGTGGTGGGGTCGAGCAGAGTAGCCATGCTCGTAAGGCCGGAGGGCATGCCGAAAATCTCGACCATGGGCTCGACGGTGTAGACGCCAATATCCATGAGGGAACCCGATGCCATATTGCAGTCGAAGATATTGGTGGCGCGTCCCGCGAGAATCTCGTTGTAGCGCGAGGAATATTTGCCAAAGCGCAATGAGGCGCGGCGGATGGGGACGATCTCGCCCAGGGCGTCCTCGATGGCGTGGAAGGCGGGATCGTGGAGGGGACGCATAGCCTCGAGGGCTACGACGCCCGCCGCCTCGGCTGCGCGAAAGACCTCGAGCGCCTGCGCCTCGGTGGCGCAGAAGGGCTTCTCGACGATGACGTGCTTGCCACCGGCGATGCAGGCAAGGGCCTGCTCGTAGTGAAGTGCGTTGGGGCTGCCGATATAGACGGCGTCGACGTCGGCGGCTGCCGCGAGCTCATCGAGTGAAGTAAAGTTTCGCTCGCCACCGCGCTCGGCGGTAAAGGCAGCACCGCGATTGGCATCGCGCGAGAGCGTGCCCACAAACGCGGCTTGGTCGTTGGCGTTGACGACCTGGATAAAGTCGTCGGTGATCATGGATGTGCCGATGGTCGCGATGCGCAGCATACGTCCCCCTTGCGTTGTTTGGTCTACAGGATGAGTGTAGCGCGTGGGGATATAAAGCTGCGCGAAAATGCTATTACAGGTCGTTCTCGTTAAAGCCGGTGTCGATATCGAGGTTGGCTCCGTCGGCCGCGGTGGTGGCGAGCTCGTCGCAGCGCTCATTGAGCTCATGGCCGGCGTGACCCTTAACCCAGATGAACTCAACCTTGTGCTTGCTTTTGGCGGTGAGTAGGCGCTCCCACAGATCGCGGTTCTTGACAGGCTGCTTGTTGGCGGTCTTCCAGCCGCGTTTTTTCCATCCGTCAATCCAGTGCTTGTTGAAGGCGTTGACGACGTACTGCGAATCGGAATGGACTTCGACGTCGCAGGGGCGGTTGAGTGCCTCGAGCGCCACGATAACGGCCATGAGCTCCATGCGGTTGTTGGTGGTCTTGGCGTAGCCGCGCGAAAGCTCGGAGGTGAAGGTCTTGCCGGCGGGGTTGGTGTATTTGAGCACGGCGCCGTAGCCGCCGCGTCCCGGATTTGATCGGGCCGAGCCGTCGGTATAGATGATGACCTTCACATGGTTCCTTTCGTTGGGTATGTTTCGTGCGAGTGACCATTGTAGCGCCATGCCCGCCGGGGGCTAGCAATTTACGATTTCTACCCCGTCTTCCGACAGTTGGTTGGCATGGATGATGCGGTTGAGCTCGTCGAGGTATTGCTGCAAGAGGGGAGAGGGCTTGCGGTCGTCATGCATGATGTAGCCCACATGCATCGTCGGGGCGTCTGCTAACGGGATCGATGCCATACCCCATTGCATTTCATTGGAGAGGACGCCGGTCGACAGGGTGTAACCGTTCGACGTGATAAGTAAGTTAGTAAGTGTTCCGCGGTCGGATACGCGGATATTGCGGTTGCAGGGAATATAGCTAAACGGTTCCTCGGCGTAATAGAAGGAGTTCGAGGTGCCCTGCTCAAAGCTGTAGCGCGTATAGGGCGTGAGGTCGGCAAGGGACAGCTGCGAGCGGCGTGCAAGCGGGTGGCGTTCGCTGACGAACACGTGGACTTTTGCATCAAAGAGGGGATGAAAGCTCGCCCGGGCATCGGTAAAGGCCTTCTGCAAGACACGGGTATTAAAGTCGTCCAGATAGAGGATGCCGATGTCGCTGCGAAACGCGCGCACGTCGTCGATAATCTGCGCTGTGGTGGTCTCGCGCATAATGAACTCGAACTTGCTGTCGCGGCAGCGCTCGACGACGTTGACAAAGGCCTCGACCGAAAACGCGTAGTGTTGGGCCGAGATGGCAAGGCGGGCCTGAGGTGTACCGCCGTCCTCGTAGCGGGCCTCGAGCATGTCGGCCTGCTCTACGACCTGGCGCGCATAACCCAATAGCTCGGTGCCGTCGTTGGTGAGTGCAACACCGCGGCTAGAGCGCGTAAAGATTTCGATATGAAGTTCCTGCTCTAGGCTTTTGACGGCATTGGAGATATTGGACAGATCGGAAGAGCGTCGTGTAGGGGCGGCGTTGATCGAACCTGACTCTGCCACGGCGATCAAAAAGCGAAGCTGCTGGAGGGTCATCGGCGCCCGTCCTTTCGAGTGTTATCTATAAAACCGATAACAAGTTAGCGCTTTTAAGTGATTGACCGAGGGAAACAATGCTCGTACTATTCAAAACACACAAAGGCGGTAGGTAATTAAGCCGACCACGGAACCGGGATGCGAAAGGAGGCCCGCATATGAATTGCTTACCAAGACGAATGCCGGGCTCCTGTTTGCGCCCGTCGGCGTAATCAGGAGACAGCCACTTACTTCTCTTGCTCTTATTACTTTTATTCGATCAAGGAGATCATCATGAGTCAGTTCATCAACAACCCCGAGCACACCTTTGGTTTCGACACCCTGCAGCTGCACGTTGGCCAGGAGAGCGCCGATCCTGCATCCGACTCCCGTGCCGTGCCTATCTACCAGACCACGAGCTATGTTTTCCGCAACTCCCAGCACGCCGCCGACCGCTTTGGTCTTGCCGACGCCGGTAACATCTACGGCCGTCTGACCAACTCCACCCAGGGCGTCTTCGAGGACCGTATCGCCGCCCTCGAGGGTGGCGTGGCAGGTCTTGCCGTCGCCTCTGGCGCCGCTGCCATCACCTATACCCTGCAGGCTCTTGCCCAGGCCGGTGACCACGTGGTGGCTCAGAAGACCATCTACGGTGGCTCCTACAACCTGCTGGAGCATACGCTCTCCCAGTTTGGCGTCGAGACCACGTTTGTCGATGCCCATAACCTGGAAGAGGTCGAGGGTGCCATCAAGGACAACACCACGGTCATCTATCTCGAGACGCTCGGCAACCCCAACTCCGACATCCCCAACATCGACGCCATCTCCGAGATCGCCAAGAAGCACGGTCTGCCGGTTGTCGTCGACAACACCTTCGGCACCCCGTACCTGATCCGCCCCATCGAGCACGGCGCAGACATCGTGGTCCACTCCGCCACCAAGTTCATCGGCGGCCACGGCACCTCGCTGGGCGGTGTGATCGTCGACGGCGGTAACTTCGATTGGAAGGCGAGCGGAAAGTACGCCCAGATTGCTGAGCCCAACCCCTCCTACCACGGTGTCTCGTTTGCCGAGGCTGCCGGTCCCGCCGCCTTTGCAACCTATGTCCGCGCTATCCTGCTGCGTGACGAGGGCGCTTGCATCAGTCCGTTCAACGCCTGGGTCCTGCTCCAGGGCACCGAGACTCTGTCGCTGCGCGTTGACCGCCATGTCGAGAACACCAAGAAGGTCGTTGAGTTTCTGGCTGGTGACAGCCACGTCGCCAAGGTGAACCACCCGAGCCTGCCTGAGCACCCCGATCACGAGCTCTATCAGAAGTACTTCCCCAACGGCGGTGCCTCGATCTTTACCTTTGAGATTAAGGGTGGCCAGGAGGCAGCTTGGAAGTTCATCGATCATCTGCAGGTGTTCTCGCTGCTCGCCAACGTGGCCGACGTCAAGTCGCTCGTCGTGCACCCGGCTACCACCACGCACTCCCAGCTCTCTGCCGAGGAGCTCGCCGAGCAGAACATCACGCCCTCCACGATCCGTCTTTCCATCGGTACCGAGAACGCCGAGGATATCATTTGGGATCTGAAGCAGGCCTTCGCCGCGCTGGACGAGTAAGGCGACTTGTGCAAGGACCCCTTGCGACTCGATAGGTATAACTGCATAAAATGCCTGCTCAAGGCGCCTGTGCGAACAATGGTTGCACAGGTGCCTTTTTTGCATAGAGAGGGTGCAAAAACAGGGTTTTTGGCACGCTTTATGCAATCGAGATGTGGAAAACTCCTGTTGAGTGGATGTGAGTTTTACGCAATTGACGTGCGCCTTTTGAGTAAAACCGCAGGTCGCGATTTGCTCGGGGTACTATGCAGCGCGATCGAATCACACGCAGCCCAAACGCAGCAAAAACGCACTACGGAGGTTTCCAGCTACATGAGGATCGATTCACGAAAACCGAAAGCCGCCGCCCTTTCCGCCGCTCTGGCCGTGGCACTTTTGGCGGGCGTCGGCGCAACTGATGCCCACGCGGCAACACTATCCGATACGGTCGGATCTACGCCGTCCGAGGCGACGCTGGTGCAGCCCGTCGACTACCGCGGTGACGGTTATGGCTCTATGCAGGAGTGGAACGCCTCGATGGGGGCGAAGCGCGATTCCCTGGAGATGCGCGCTCAAATCATTATGAATATGTATGGCGACTATGCCACCGATGACGAGCGCGCTGTGTTGCAGCGTTGCATCGACGGTGCGGGCAGCCTGTTGACGATGGGGGAGGTCGACGCCAAGTCGACCGAGCTCGATGAGCTCCGCTCCACGCTTGAGGATGCCAAGCGCGAGGCGCTCGAGGCTGCTGCAGCCGAAGCCGAGGCTGCCGAGGCCGCCCGGGCGTCATATGGCAACGCAAGCTACGTTCCGTCCTATACGGCAGCTGCGTATTACGCGAACGGCTCGGGCCTGACGCGCTCGAGCGGCGTCAATAACTATAACGGCCGCCGCGAGACTTATTACAGCAGCAACGTACTCTACCATCACCGCACGGGCGAATGGACGCAGGATTCCGAGGGCTTTTGGCGCGATTCCGATGGCTACTACGTCGTGGCCGCGGGCGATAAGGCCCAAGGCTCCACGTTTACCGGCTCCAAGGGTGAGTGCAAGGTCTATGACTCCGGCTGCGCTGCCGGAACCACCGACTACTACACTGGCTGGTAATTATTCTGCATCACGGATATTTGGCGGACGGGCGTCTTTACCGAGCTTTAGGGCAACGTAAGGACGCCCGTTCTATGCATGCGCTTGAGCTAACAGAGCGCTTACCGTGGCAGTACGCCGCGCATATGGGCGCGGGGCACACTAGTTCATGAGAAATAAGGTCTTTCTCGTGGAGGAAGTGGTCTTGTGAACGCTCGAGATATCGCCATTGCCGCCGTCGCATTGGTGCTTGGCTGCCTTGGTCCTACGGCCGCGCTCGTTGCGGGCATGCAGGGGTCTTGTGGGGCTGCCTCTATCGTGGTCAGTGCGTTGGTCGCGGCCGCACTGCTGGGAAGTGCGGGTGTAGTCCTTTGTCGCGACGATGAGGACCAGGCGTCGGAGTCGCAGCTCTAACCGTCGGGACATCGACTACTGGTTATAGATGAAGATGAAAGCCGCCGTAAGGGGAGTGCTCCTTGTGGCGGCTTTGCTGTTGAGCCTGTTGACGTGGTGAGCCGGGCGCTACCAGCTTTTCTCGATATCGCGGATGCGCTGATAGAGCCAATCGTTTTGCGGCACTTGGATATCGTGTTTGACGGCCAGGCGGCAAATGGTGCCCGCGAACTCCTCGACTTCGGTTTTTCGTTGCGCGATGCGGTCCTGCGCCATCGAGGGCATACCGGTGGGGTCGATTCCCTCAATGAGGTGCACCATCTGCGTCAGGTCTGCCTCGGTCAGCTCAATGCCCTCGGCGTTGGCGACCGCAAGCGTTTCGCGCATGGCAGAAACAAAGCAGCGACGCTGCTCGGAGCCCGGCTCCGTGGCGCTTCCGTAGGTCCCGCCGTAGGCCATGCACGTCTGGTTGATGCCGTCGTTGAGCATGAGTTTGGCCCACATGCGGTGCGCAACGTCGCTCTCGACGGTATGGGCGATGCCGCAGCGCGTGTAGAGCTCGTCGATGGCGGTGACGGTTGCGAGCTCGGTGCCGGCCGCCGCGCCAAAGCGGATTTCGCCCGCATTGGTAAAGGTGAGCTCTCCGTTGAGGAACACGGCGTCCATGCCCTGGCAAATACCAAGAACGGTATGCTCCCAGCCAAAGCGCTCGGCAATCTTTTGCTCGCTCGTAATGCCGTTGCACAGCGAGGCGATGAGCGTATTGGGTCCCACGACGCGCTCCATAGTCTTGAGTGCTTGGTTGAGTCCAGTCGTCTTGACCGTGAGAATGACCAGATCGGCGGGCGTTGCCTCGCTGGCGCGGACGGACTTGAGCGCACAGGGCTTGCCATTGACGGTGAGCGCATCGCCCGCGTGACGCTCAAAACGGACGTCATCCATAACGTATTCGACGGCGTCGTTGCCGAGTGCCTGGGCGATCATACTGCCGTAGAGTAGCCCGACGCCGCCCTTGCCGATAAAGGTGACCTTGTTGATCTGCATGTGAATTATCTCCCCATATAAAAGGCGCCCGCGTAGGGGGCGCCTGATGGATTGTATGCCGCCAGCGCACCTTGTGCATGCAGGGTGGCGATTTTTAAATGAATGGACGCGTGGAGCTTACGCTGCCGGGCAGACCGCGAAGACGCGCGCGGGGTATCCGACGCCATCGCGGGCCTTGGGGAGGGCGCAGAAGATGACGGCGCCCGTGGCGGGAAGCTCGTCCAGATGGTCCATGACCTCAATCTGGTAACGGTCGACCGAGTGGATGTATTGCTCACCGGGATAAGGGTAGGCGTCCTCACGCGTGGTCACGCTCGCCTCCTTTCATCGGGCTTTTTGCTGATGTTAAAGCGGTGCCGTGACGGCTCGATTTCTGCTACGTTACGATACGTTCTCGATTACGATTCCACGATGTTTCGGCCGCGTGACCATTGTGTTTCGCCTTGCCGAGCGCTGATGGCGAAGGGAGGGTCCGTGCAGTACCGCGTTGACCCCAAAAGTGGTAACCAAATATCTGCTCTGGGTCTGGGCTGCATGAGGTTTCCCGGTGCGCCGGGACACCCGGATGCGAAGACAGCCGATGCCATCATTTCCCGTGCGGTGGAGCAGGGGATTAACTACCTGGACACGGCCTATCTCTATCCCGGCAACGAGGCTTGCGTGGGCGCTTCGCTTGAGCGCCTGGGCCTACGCGACCAGGTTTTGCTCGCGACCAAGCTGCCGCATGCTTCGTGCAAATGCGCGGAGGATTTCGACCGCTTTTTTGACGAGCAACTGCACCGTTTGCGGACTGACCATATCGACTACTACCTCATGCACAACATCACCTCGCCCGCGCAGTGGGAGCGCGTGGCAGCGTTGGGTATCGAGGACTGGATTGCGCACCAAAAGGCTGCGGGGCGTATTCGCCAGATAGGTTTTTCGTACCACGGCAGTGCGGCGGACTTCCTCACGATGCTTGACGCGTATGACTGGGACTTTTGCCAGATCCAGTACAACTACGCTGGAGAGCGCTACCAAGCAGGAACGGCGGGACTCATGGCAGCTGCCGAGCGCGGGCTCGCGGTGTTTGTGATGGAACCGCTTTTGGGTGGACGCCTGGCGGGCAAGCTGCCTCCGCGGGCCCGCGCCGTGCTCGATGACGTACGCGATCCGTATCTGAAGACGCCGGCTGCTTGGGGCCTTTCGTGGGTGTGGAACCATCCTCAAGTCACGATGCTGCTTTCGGGCATGACCGACACCGCGCAGGTGGACGAGAACGCGGCATTGGCGGATTGCGCACTGCCGGATTCGATGACAACAGAGCAGCTCGATACCATCGCGCGTGTGCTGGGAGAGTTTGAGAAATCGAATCGCGTGCCCTGTACGGGGTGCGGCTACTGCATGCCGTGCCCCAAGGGCATCAATATTCCCGGCTGCTTTGGCGCCTACAACGCGAGCTACGCGCATAGTTGGTTTACGGGGCTGTCTCAATACTTTACGGCGAGCGCGGTGCGTACAGGCGAGCCCAAGCTGGTGAGCAATTGCGTCAAGTGCGGCAAATGCGCGCGTCACTGCCCGCAGCACATCGATATTCCCGAGCGTCTCGACGATGTGCGCCGACGTTTCCAGCCTTGCCCCGTAACGACCGCGCTTAAGGCCTTTTGCAAAACGCGCTCCTGATGCCCCTTTTATAACTTGCGGTGGAATAGTTCCTGTTTGCGGCAGAATAGGGGCCAAACAGGAACTATTTCACCGCAACTGAAAGGGGGCTGTCGTGGGCCATCGGGATTCATGTGATGATTTGCGTGAGGTTCGTTGGGGCGTTTTGGGCGCTGGGCGCATTTCGCATCGATTTGCATCGTCGCTCAAGGAGGTGGACGGGGCACGGCTTGTGGCTGCCGCCGGTCGCACTCCTTCGCATGTTGAGGAGTTTTGCAGGGCGTTTTCGATTGATGCCGCGCACAGTTATGCCACAGCTGACGATAACGGCGATGCGGCTTATGATGCGTTGATTGCCGACCCCGATGTCGACGTAATTTACTTGGCTCTTCCACATGGCATGCATGCGCATTGGGTCTGTCGGGCACTGCGCGCGGGAAAGGCCGTGCTGTGCGAAAAGCCGGCCGTTTTGAATGAAGAAGAGGCCCATGCGATCGCCTCCGCTTCCCGTGAG
>CABSBA010000012.1 GCA_902475825.1 uncultured Collinsella sp.
ATCTCAAATCTAGAGACTGGATTGGGGACACAGGAGTTGTAGAGCTCAATAAGCTCATCGAGTGAAATGATTCCACAGGCATCTGTGTAGGCGCGGGCGAAGCGCCGTACTTCTTGATTTGATTCAAGCACACGGCGCTCCCAAGCATCCAAAGTGTCCTGCGGACTTCGATAGCGGGCATGACGATCGATGCGCAACGCGCTCCAATGGTTATCCGCGGCAACGTTCATCAGATCTAAGCGCAGATCTTTGTCGGCGATGTGAGCGAGCGACTGATAGTGTTCCAGATCAAGCTCCGGTCGAAACCCCATGTCTTCCGGAACAATTCGTGCGAGCTTTATGCAACGCTTGAGATAAGTCGGGCCCAGACTTGGGCTAAAGTGCTGCTTGAGGTGGCAAGCGATGGGCGAGAGTAAGCCATTGAGATTGGAGATGGGGTATCCGGCAATCTCTTGCTCGAGACGGCGCCCGATGAGCAGAGCCCCTTCCGAAGAAGTCTCATGGTTGATACCTTTCTGGCCGAGGTGTTTGGCCTCGACAATCCTGCTGATATCTGAGCAGGTGTTTGAAATAATGTCGGGTGAAAGGGTTGGAATCTTTTTAGCCATAGCGATGCACTCCTGTGTGGCTCACGGACAACGGAAACGTTTGGTTGTGAGCGCCGTTCTTTGATGGCGACGGCGAACAGGAGCGCAGCCTGTCTGAGATGGACGAGTGCAGTAACCACCGATCTTACTTACTGAGCTCGCTCCAGCGTGTCATTGGGGACCTCCGCAGGAGCTCTCGACCAGTCTCATGCCTTGGGATGAGTATAACACAGAGAGCAAACATATGTTCTATAAATTTGAGAAACTGAATCCCTGCCTACTCATTTAAGTGCGTCCCCAATGAGTGCAATGCGCGTGCTAGAGCAGGTTCTCCTGTGCCCACGCGATGATGTCGCTCGATTCGTAGAGTGGCTTGCCGTCGATGAACAGGCAGGGAACCTGGCGTTTTCCGCCGACGGCGATGAGTGTCTGCTCGGCATCGGTATCGGTCGAGATATTGCGCTCGGGAATGGTCACGCCGTTATCGGCAAGGAAACGCTTGACCTTTATGCAATACGGGCAGCCGGTCATAACGTACAGCGCGAGCTCATGATTAGTAGCCATAGGTCTCCAATCGGTTGCGGTTTTGATTGAAATACCCAAAGCCGCCGCGGTCTATGCGCGCGTCAACGACGACTCGATCGCCTGGACCAGAAACGCCGTGGCTCCGGCGCCGCAGGGCTTGTCGTAGTAGTCAATAAAGCGCTGGTCGGCAAGATAGTCGTGGGCGAGCCCCAGATACGCCTCGTTCTGGGGTTCGCGTCCCCAGTTGAGACCAATCCAACGACGATGCATCGCGACGAGCTTGCGAGCCTCGCTTCCATCCGCATCGCCGTCGCCCATGGCAATCGAGAGCTGACCCAGAATAGCGCGTTCAAGTTCCTTCATGTCGTTCCATGTCTGAGGATCCATGTCCAGCAGCGCCCCGTTTGCCGCATCGATAGCCTCATCGCCATAGCGCGCCCGCGCCTCGGCACCGTAGCGCTCCTCGTTTTCTTGCACGGCGCGCCAGCGCTCCAGTTGCGGCAGGACGGCGCCCATGAGCGAGACGGCTTCGTCGAGCGACATGCCGGTGTTTTGTGCCAGGCGCGGGGCACAGTCCTCGATCATTGCCTCCATCGTGGTGTCGTAGGTGTACTGGCCGTGGTCGTAGCACCACTTGCAGTAATGGTCGGTCGCGGCGCCCGTGGCATCGGTGCCGCAGTCGTCGGGCGTGAGTATCATGCCGCAGCTCTGGCAATAGCGCTCGGGCATTTCGAGCAGATGAGACAGGGGCTCGCCGGTCACGGCGGCGATGAGCTTCATCATGTCGATGCCCGGTGTGACCTCGCCACGCTCCCAACGGCTGACGGCTTGGCGTGTGACGAAGAGCTTGGCGGCGAGTTGCTCTTGGGTGAGGTGATGAGCGCGACGGACAGCGATGAGCTTTTCTGCAAAGGCCATAACGGCTCCTTTCTGCTGGTTGATGGCTTAAGCATACGCGGCAGCAGGCGCCCTTCCAAGCAACCGTTGGTTGCACGACGGGGGACCGCGGCGAAGAATTGCACGCAACGCCCCACACCTCCATGCCGTACAATGACCGGCATGGAACCTATCGCACACATACATACCGACCTGCCGCAGAAGTTCGGCATTCCGCGCAACAGCTTTTTGGCGCCCCATCTGCAGGGACGCATCGTTTTTGAGCCGGAATTTGCCTCCAATGCAGCGGTTGAGGGTCTAGACTCCTTCTCTCACCTGTGGCTGCTGTGGCGCTTTGAAAACGGAACGCCCGGCGGCACGGCTAAGGACATAGCTACCGATGCCAAGACGCAGGACAGGCCCGGCACCAATGCCAAGTGGTCGAAAACTGTGCGCCCGCCGCGTCTGGGTGGAGCCGAGCGCGTGGGCGTGTTTGCCACGCGCAGTCCGTTTCGCCCTAATCCCATCGGGCTTACCTGCGTCAAGCTCGATCGTGTCGAGCTCACCGACGATGGCCCCATCATCCATGTGCTGGGGGCCGATCTGCGCGACGGCACGCCCATCTACGACATTAAGCCCTACATTCCATTTGCCGACTGTCACCCGGATGCGACGGGCGGCTGGATTGAAGACGCGCCGTGGCAAGAGCTCGACGTAGAGTTTCCGCATGCGCTGCAGGATATGGTCTCGCCCGCAAAGCTCCCTGGCTTGGTCGAGGTTCTTCGCCAAGATCCGCGCCGCGCGGGCAGCAAGCACGAGCCAAACCGCGTTTACCATTTGGCTTACGCCGGGCTCGACATATCGTTTACGGTCGACGGAGCCGGGTTGACGGTAACCGCCATCAACGACGCTCAAGACTAATCTGCCATCCGCCCGTATCCGTCAAAATCAACAGCAAACCCCATGCCAAAACCGCCCACGCTGGTGGACAATAACGCCTACCAAAACAATCAACTTTGCACGGGAGTTCAGCATGAAATACGACTTTAGCTCGCTTATCGACCGCCACGGCATGGACTCCATCGCCGTTGACTCCTGGGGCGAGATCCCCGGCATGGCTCCGAACGCACCCGACGAGGGCTTCGACCGCATTCCCATGTGGGTGGCCGACATGAATTTTGCCACGGTGCCCACGGTTCAGGAGTACATCATCAAGCGCGCTCAGCACCCCATGTTTGGCTACTTCAATCCGCGTCCCGAGTACTTCGATCGCATCATCGAATGGCAGAGGCGCCGCAATGGCGTTGAGGGCTTGGCACCGGAGCATATCGGCTACGAAAACGGCGTGCTGGGCGGTGTCGTGTCGACGTTGCGCGCGTATGTCCAGCCGGGCGATGCGGTGCTGGTCCATAGCCCCACCTACATCGGCTTTACCAAATCCATCGAAGCCGCGGGCTATCGTATTGTCCACAGCCCGCTTAAGCTCGACGATCAAGGCGTGTGGCGTATGGACTTTGAGGACATGGAGCGCAAGCTCGCCCAAAACCACATCCATGCCGCGGTGTTCTGCTCGCCGCACAATCCCTGCGGCCGCGTATGGGAGCGCGACGAGATCGAGCACGCCATGGACATCTATCGCCAGCACGATTGCGTGGTGATCTCGGACGAGATTTGGTCCGATATCATCCTGCCGGGGCACAAGCATATCCCGACGCAGTCGGTGAGCGAGGATGCCCGCATGCGTACGGTTGCCCTCTACGCGCCCAGCAAGACGTTCAACCTGGCGGGCCTGGTCGGCAGCTACCACATTGTCTACAACGAGACGCTGCGTGACCGCATGTGCGCCGTGTCCGACAAGACTCACTACAACGAGATGAATGTCCTCTCCATGCATGCGCTTATCGGTGCCTATCAGCCGCAGGGCTACGAGTGGGTGGACGAGCTCAACCAGGTGCTTGCCGGCAATATCGAGTACTTCTGCACGTATGCAGAAAAGCACTGGAAGGGCGTCGCGTTTTCACGTCCGCAGGGCACGTACATGGTGTTTCTGGACTGCACCGAGTGGTGCCGCGAGCATGGCCGCGATATTCAGTGGTTGCTCGACGAGGGGGCGCGCGTGGGCGTGGGGTATCAGGACGGCCGCCCGTTCCACGGGCCCTGCCACATTCGCGTGAATCTGGCGCTGCCGCTTTCGCGCGTGAGGGAAGCGTGCGACCGCCTGGACCGCTACGTTTTTAATGCACGGTAAGCGTGCACTGCATGCGGGGCCTTCTGCCAAGTTGGCTAGAAGGCCCCGTGTGGTAAGGCATCTGTAACCATTGGGCGCAGACCTGCTGAGAGGCTTACTTTTCTTGAATCTGCTTACCGCAAAGATGCTCAATCGTAATCTCGTAGAGTTGGACGCCCTTGATGTCTTTGGCGATTTCCTCTTCGACTTCCTCGGCAGAAGGGTAGTACTTAAGCGCGAGCTGGCGGACTTTGTCCTCGATAAACGCGGGAGTGTCATTTGCCAGGCGACAACGGCCAAAGACCACGGTACTCATAACGTAGGGAGCCCAGTCGCCGTCCTGGTACCACTCGTTGCCGTAAACGGTAAAGCAGACCTTGTCATCGCGCTTGAGTGCGTCGACCTTGTGGCCAGCCTTGGCGCCATGGAAATAAATCTTGTCGCGCTCGGCGTCAAAGAAGTAGTTGACGGGGATGGCGTACGGGTAGCCATCGTCGCCGTTGACGGCAAAGACGCCGCGCTTGCAGGTAGCGAGCAGTTCGCGCGCTTCCTCGTCGGTGATGGCGCGTTTCTTTCGACGTAAGGGCCTAAACATCGTTGGTTTCCTTTCCGGTCGTGCGTGGTGGTTGAGCACAAACTATAGCGAAACGGATCCGTTTTTCTTGATGCGGGCGAGTATGTTTTTGAGCTTGTTAAAGTCGAGCGGTTTGGACAGATGGGCGTTCATGCCGGCATCGTGTGCCGCCTTGGCGTCCTCGGCAAAGGCGTTGGCGGTGAGCGCGATGATGGGGATGTCGGCCGCATCGGCCTTTTCGCTCAGGCGAATCGCGCGGGTTGCCTCGTAGCCATCCATGCCCGGCATCATAATGTCCATCAGGATCGCATCGAAGCTGCCGGCGGGACGACCAGCGTATAGGTCGACCGTTTCGTTGCCGTCGGCGGCGCGAGTTACGACGATGCCCTCGCTTTCGAGTAGAGTCTGGGCAATCTCGGCATTGAGCTCGTTGTCTTCTGCCAAAAGGACGTTCATGCCGGCAAGCGAGCAGCTGTTTGTCTGCCTGCTCGCATCCTCTCTAGCCTGAGGGTTCTTGTCGATATCGAGCGGAATCTGGACGTTGAACGTACTTCCCACGCCAACCTTACTCGAAATCTCAATCGTACCGCCCATCAGTTCAATAAGCGACTTGACGATTGGCATGCCCATGCCAGTTCCTTGGAACTTGCTGCGCGCATCGTCACCTTCTTGGGCAAACGGCTCATAGATATGCTTTAAAAACTCGGGAGTCATGCCAATGCCGGTATCCGAAACGCTAAAGCAAAAGAGCGCGCGCCCGTCATCGAGTGGTTTGGTCTTTGAGCAAAAGGTGACGGAGCCGCCGCGCTTGTTGTACTTAATGCTGTTGTCTAACAGGTTGATCATGATCTGTCGGATATGGGTGGGACTGCCGATCATGTATGGCCCCGTGGCGTACGGCAGACTATTGTCCTGCATTGTGATGCCGTTATCGGATGCGCGGAGCTTGCACAGCACCAGCGTATCGTCACAGAGCTCTTTGAGGTTAAAAGATGCATGTTCCAGAGTTAGCTTGCGGTCTTCGATTTTGCCCATCTCAAGGATGTCGTGGCTCATACGTGTGAGGAAAGCGGTTTTGGCGGCGTTGGCGGTATTGGCTTTTTGCTTTTCCTTTTGCGCGCGTTGAAGCGACCAGACAAGGATGACGATGCCGGTGAGCAAAATGCAGATGACGACTGCCGCAATGACGATGCGGTTGCGGTAGAGAAGTTGGAACGCATCCGATTCTTGCGCCGAGTACGATGTGGGGGAATAACTGCTTGCAGAGAGCGATTCGCCAGCATTGACGATGCCCTTATTAATGATTCCCAACAGCACGGGCTTGCCGCGCGAAATCAAACACGATAGCTGTGCCGTGTCGGTGAGCTCCTGTGTTTGGAAATTCTCGATGTCGTAGGTGTCGCGGATGGTTTTCAGGCGCGTGCTGGGGACAATGATGCAACGTGCCTTCCCCTTATTGAGGGCTTCGAGTGCCTCGTTGCCATTCGGATACTCGGTTACCTTTGCGTCGGGGAATAGGTTTTCGAGCTCAAAACGGTTGACGATCGCGTCTGCTGTGCAGGCGATGTTCTTAAGGTCACTGTTCAGGTTGCTGCTGCTGTGAATGGCGGTTAGGGAAACCGTTCCCATCGGGTTTGACAGGATGACCCCTGCCTGCTCGGCAAGCCAGTAGTCGCGAAACAACGGTAGGGCGACATCGATGGTCCCTTTGGAAAGGGCTTTGGTCATTTGCTCGTTGTTCGAGAACGCCACTGTTGCAACCGTAATGCCAAACTTGTCGTGCAACGTCGTTGCAAGCGAGGCGAGCGACCCTTCCATTTCGCCGTCGTCATTTTGCGTACAGTAGGGGAGTTTGTTTTCAAGATAGCCGATCGTGATGGTGTTGTCGTTTGCTTTGAGCCAGGAGCGCTCGGGGCCGGTGAGCGATGATGAGCCGCTGTTTTGGGCTGAGTAATTCGCCTTGACCTCGTCGTTATAGCGTGGGTTGACGCGGGCGATTGCCGTCATGGCGGCATTGATGTCGTTCATCAGGTCGGGGCGGCTTTTGGGGACGGCAAAATAGTAGTCACTCGAGCCAACGTAGAACATGGGCGACGCATCGGGCGACGAGATGGTGTCGTTCATGATGACGGCGTCGACCTCGCCGTCTGCGAGCGCGTCAAAGAGGGCATTGCCGGTGCTGATTTCTTTATAGGTACAGGTGATGCCTTCGTTGACGAGCCACTGCTGGCCGACGAAGGTTTGCATAGCGCCGGGGTTGCAGCCGATAGTAAGGCCCTGAAG
Organism: uncultured Collinsella sp.; assembly: GCA_902475825.1. Taxonomy (GTDB): domain Bacteria; phylum Actinomycetota; class Coriobacteriia; order Coriobacteriales; family Coriobacteriaceae; genus Collinsella. The sequence goes on from CABSBA010000012.1 coordinate 7,073, forward strand.
CGCTCGGGGGTCACCCTTGGCCAGGTCGTCGCGATCGGGCTTGGCGTAGATGTAGTAGCGCTCGGTGCCCTCGGGGTTCGAGGAAAAGAGCAACTTTTGGGCGCGTTCCTCGGAGTAGGAGATATTGGGCATGAGGTCGATCTCGCCCGCCTCGAGCATGTCCATAAGCTCGGCGAAGGTGCCGGAGACGTATTCGTATTGCCAGCCCGGCGTGTAGTATGACAGCGTTTGTAGGTAGTCATAACCCCAGCCCGAAAGGCGCTCGCCCGGCGTGCCCTCCTGGAAGCCTTTGTTGTTGACGAGCCAACCAACACGGACCGTCTTGACCTGCTGGCCAGAGTCGGCGGCAAAGGCGGGGACGGGCATGACGGCGCTCAGCACGGCGAGCGCGGTAAGCGCGACAGCCAGAGTGCGATATATAACTGAACGAAGGGCAGCGGAAGCTCTCACATGCAAACCTAACGAATCGAGACATTTCCGCATAAAGATACCAGTTCAGCCTGCCCAATCGGCAGCTGCACCGCTAAACGGTCTCGCCCGGCAGTTGGGGACAGTCCCTTTCTGCCGGCACAAAAGGAACGTCCCTAACTGCCGGTTGCCTAACTGCCGGTTGTGGGACAATACCGAGCAAACGTGATTGGGCGTCTGGGGAAAAGGGGTCGCGATGAAAAAGCTGAGGACGCTTGCCGATGTTTTGCGCCAGGCCGGTTTCGTGCGTATCACGGGCCTGTTCCTCGTCTTCTATCTGCTGTGCTCGACGGCTGTCTGGCTGTCCGAGCCCACGACCCTTACGTTTGGCGATGGTCTCTGGTTTAGCTTTGAGACCGTCTCGACCATCGGCTTTGGCGATATCCCGGCCGAAACGCCGGTCGCCCGTGCTATTACCGTCGTCCTGAGCGTCATCAGCATCTTCTACATTGCCATGCTCACGGGTGTGGCGGTGAACTACTGCAATACGCTCATCAAGCTGCGCCAAAAGGACACCATGGCGCGCTTTATGGACGATCTGGAGCATTTGGAAGAGCTCGATCGTGACGAGCTCGCCGACCTGTCGCGCCGTGTGCGCGAATATCGCCGACGCCAACGCTAGAACGGGCGCCGCGCGTCACGACGAGGGGGACTGAATATGAATATCACGGTATACCTGGGCGCCAGCGTCGGCAATGACCCGGCGTTTCTGCCTGCGGTGCAAGAGCTGGGCAACTGGATTGGCTCCAACGGGCACGCGCTGGTATACGGCGGGTCCAAATCGGGCCTGATGGGCGCGCTCGCCGATAGCGTACTCGAGGCAGGTGGACACGTGACGGGCGTTGAGCCGAGCTTTTTTATAGAGGCCGAGTTTCAGCACGACGGCATCGATGACCTCATCGTGACGAGCGATATGGCCGAGCGCAAAGCCAAGATGATTGAGCTCGGCGATGCGTTCATCGCCTTTCCCGGTGGGACGGGCACGCTCGAGGAGATTGCCGAGGTCATGTCCGCGGTGTCGTTGGGGCACCTGAGTGCTCCGTGCATCCTGTATAACCTTGACGGTTACTACAACGATCTCAAGGCGCTGCTCGGGCGCATGATTGATAAAGGGCTTTCGAGCCTGAGGCGCCAGCACGGCATCTACTTTGCCGGCGATTTGCGCGAGATTGTCTCGATTATCAACGGATAAGTCTTGAGCCTGCCCCACTATGACTCCCAATGGTGCCGTTTGTGGCGCAGATGGTTGGCTTGTCTGGGTAACGCTCGCTCTACAATAAAACGTAATTATGTCGACTTTGACCGCGGGAGGACCCGATGGACAACCTTGCCAAACCCACAAACCGCGCGCTGTTTTTAGTTAGCGTTGCCGTGACCGGTGCGTTCGCAGGTGCCGCGGTCTGGCTGTTCTTTTTTGCGATGGAGCACGGTATCGACTATCTGTGGACCGAGATCCCCCACATGCTGGGCGCGGCGTCGCCCGAACTCGCCAGCGGCCCGTTCGGTTTTCTGCCGTATCCGTTTTTTGTCTGCCTGCTGGGCGGCCTGCTGATCGGTCTGTACGAAAAGCTTACGGGCACCAAGACCGACGACCTCAACCAGGTGATGGCTAAGGTTAAGCAAGACGGGCGCTACCCGTACGACAACCTGGGCAAGCTTTCGATCGCGGCATTGCTGCCGCTGCTGTTTGGCGGAAGTATTGGACCGGAGGCCGGCCTGACCGGCGTTATCGCGGGTCTGTGCAGCTGGGTCGGCGACCGCATGCGCCGCTTTGGCGCCGAGTTTAGGGAGCTCACGCTGTTGGGCACCCAGGCCGCGCTGACGGCGCTCTTTACCGCGCCCGTCTTTGGCTTTGTGGCGCCGCTCGCCGGTAGCGCCGACGGCCAGGGTGCTAATGACGATGAGTCCGCGTCCGGCGAGATCACCATCAAGCTGCCCAAGGCACAGAAGACTGTGGTCTACGGTATTGCGATTGCCGGCGGCCTGGGCACCTATCTGCTGCTCGGCCAGCTTATGGGCGGCGGCATGGGCATGCCCAGGTTCGAGTCCGCCGAGGTGGGCAACCTGGAGCTTACCTGGCTCATCCCTCTGTCGCTGATCGGAACAATCTGCGGCTGGCTGTACTTTGTCTCTGAGCACGCGAGCGAAGCGTTTGCCCATGCCATAGGGGAGCGCCCTGTCGTCAAAGCCATGCTGGCCGGTCTGGCGCTCGCCATCTGCGGCACGGTTTTGCCCTACACCATGTTTGCCGGCGAGACCCAGGCCGACGTGCTCATGGAAACCTACCTCACCATTCCCGCCGGCGTGCTTATCGCGACCGGTCTGGTCAAGGCCATGCTGACGCCCGCCCTTATCAACCTTGGTTGGCGTGGTGGCCACTTCTTCCCGGTTATCTTCTCGGGTGTGAGCTTGGGCTACGGCCTTGCCATTCTTACCGGTGCCGATCCGGTCTTTTGCGTCGCCGTCTGCACGGCATCGACGATGGGTGCGGTCATGCGTCAGCCGGTCATGGTCGTGGGCCTGCTTCTCATGTGCTTCCCGCTCAAGGGTATCGTCTGCATGATCATCGCCGCAGCCATCGCCGCCGGCATTCCGCTGCCCAAGCCGCTGCGCAAGTAGCGCGGCAGCGCGCAGTCAGTACAAACATCTCAAGTCCGGTGCGGCGCTGTGTCATGGATTTGCGAGCGCCTAGATCTCGCTCGGAATCGGCGCTATTTCCAAACCGCGAGCGCGGCGGTGCCCAGTACGATGAGGGCGAGACCGATGGCGCTGCGGCGGGAGAGTTTTTCGTTGAATGCCAGGCGCGCAAATAGCACCGATACGACAATCGATAGTTTGTCGATCTGCACCACGACACTCACCTGGCCTGCAGCGATGGCATAGTAATAGAGCAGCCACGATGCTCCAGTCGCGATGCCCGATGTTGCGAGAAATGTGAGTTCGCGCCGGTCAACGTGCGCGACCTGCTCCAGTTTTCCCTTGGCTGCCACGATTGCCCATGCCATAACCAGTACCACGCAGGTGCGGATTGCCGTGGCCAGGTTTGACTCGACGCCTTCGATGCCGATCTTGGCGAGGACGGAGGTGAGTGCCGCGAACACGGCGGCGCCGAAGGCGTAAGCGAGCCAGGTTCGGTCTTGCTGCTGCTCGGGTTCGGCGGACTGCTTCTTCTCGATCATTAAAAACGTGCCGAGGGTGATGACAGCGGTTCCCACGAGCCTAACCGCAAGGTTGCTCGTCTCGTCAAAAAGCGCGATGGCGACCAGCGCGGCGAGCACGGTGCTCATCTTGTCGACCGGTACGACCTTATTGACGTCTCCGATGCCCAACGCCTTAAAGTAACAGATCCACGAAGCACCGGTAGCGAGTCCCGAGAGGACGAGAAAGAGCCAGGATCTGGGTTCGATGCTGCCAATGGTTCCAATGGATCCAGAAATGCCCGCCATTGCCCAGGCGAAAACGAGCACCACGCAGGTGCGAATGGCCGTCGCGACATCGGAGTCGGTCTGCTTGATGCCGCATTTGGCCAAGATGGATGTGATGCCGGCAAAGAATGCTGACGCAAATGCTGCGACAACCCACGACACAGGTGCGGTGCCTCCTTGGATAATGGGTTTATCCTGCGAGTTTTATGGACATGAGGATACCGCCCCTCCATGAAGGTTTGATATGGCCGCGGCGAGACGGGGGTTATGTTCCGGGGAGCCATTTGGTGAAGGCTCGAATTGTCGATATGCTGTCGACTTCTCTTTGGTTTCCAAGATCTAAACGGCATGCTTCGAAGGGCGGCGGCGTTGTTGCTGCTTCGTCTTATCTAGTAAATGAGGTAGGGTGCCGCCCAAGTCCTTTAGCTGTCGATTACAGGTCGCGTGCTCGATAGACCTTGGTGCTGACGGTGCAGCTGATTGCACATAGCACGAGGGCCAGCACGGCGATGCCTGCACACAGACAGCCCAGAACGGCAGGATCGGGATTCGCTCCGGCAATCGACATGAGCCAGTTGCTGATGGGGTTGGAGGAGCTCAGCGTGGCCATGGTGCCGCAACCAAGCAGGGCAAACAGGCCAACGGATAGGCGCAGCGCCTCCATGTGTCCAAAGCGAAAGAACAGCGGCTGCGTCAAAAACACCATCATGAGGGAGATGAGCATCGAGGCTGCCGAGGCTATTGCGATCTCAAAGACGGTTTGTCCTGTCGAGGTCACGCCCGCGCTGTTGAAGAACGGAAGGGCGATGATGTTCAAAAGCACGGCGGCGCAGGCCATGATGGCCGAGAAGACAACGATGCACAGGTAGCGTGCGCAGATGATGTCTTTGCGCGAGAAGGGCAGCGTTGCCCGGTAGCGCTCCCAACCGTTTTGATTGTCGAAACCAGCCAGTGAGTTCATGACCATGATAGGCGACATGGCACTGACCGCGCAGGCGCCAGCACTCATGCCAGAGTCACCGTCCGATGCGTTGGCGAGGGTCAACACGACGAAGATGAACAAGCCGACGCCCGCAATGCTCGGGATAAGCGAGCGAGCGATGGCGAGCTCGGACATAAAGGCGCGTTTCATTTCGAAGCTCCTTTCAGCATGAGGCGAAGATAGTCATCAATGGTTGCCCGATCGCAGGGAATCTCGGGGAAGGCCTCGAGCGTATCGCGACGGTTGGGCACGAGCACGTCCACGCTGTAGGCGTGGCGGGCGGCATGGGCACCTTCGACGCAAGCCATAAGCTCGGCGGCCTGCGCTTGGGTGCAGTGGGCGATGCCGGCTCGGTCGGTAATGTCCTCGCGCGGCAGGTCAAACACAATCGAGCCGTTATCGATGCAGATGACGCGGTCGGCGGCGCGATCGAGGTCGGACGTAATGTGGCTCGAGAGCAGCACGCTGTGCTGACCGTCGGCGACAAAAACAAGCAGCTCATCGAGCAGCTCCTCGCGTGCCATGGGATCGAGGCCCGCGGTGGCTTCGTCCAAAACGAGCAGCTTGGCATTGTGGCTGAGTGCACAGGCAAGCTGCAGTTTCATGCCCATGCCGCGGGAGAGGTCCTTGACCTTTGTCTTGGGATCGAGGCCAAATCGGTTGATGAATCCGGCGAACGTTTCGCGGTCCCACGTGGGGTACGCCGGGCCTACGAGCGACTCGATCTGGCCCACCCTGAGCGTGGAGGGAAAGGGGCACGTGTCCAGGACAAGACCGACGCGGGAGCGTAAATGGCGTTGCGATTCATCGGGCGCGTCGGCGCCACAGCGCTGCCCAAACAGGTGCACCTCGCCGGCATCGAGCTTTATAAGCCCGAGCGCGGCGCGAATGGTCGTTGTCTTGCCGGCGCCGTTTGCGCCTACAAAGCCAACGATCTGGCCGGGCTCCACAGCGAGCGTGACGTCGCGTAGTGAAAAGCGGTCGCTCACACGGCGTGAGATGCCTTTGAGTTCTAAAAGGTTTTGCATGGTATAGCCTTTCTTACAGATGGCTACTGCATGGTTTCGGGGGCTACCAGGTCGAGCATCTCGTGCAGTTTGTCGCGCGTGACGCCCAGGGTTTCGGCTTGGCTCGCCGCTTTCGCAAGTAGCTCTTCGATATGGCAGAGCTGGTTTTCGCGCAAGAGTTCCTGGTTGCCCTCGGCGACAAAGCAGCCCTTGCCCTGCACGGTACAGATAAAGCCAAGCTGCTCCAAGTCGGCGTAGGCGCGCTTGGTGGTGATGACGCTCACACCCAGGTCGCTCGCGAGTGCACGGATGCTGGGGAGTTTGGCTCCCGCAGCGAGCGTGCCCGAAAGGATCTGAGCTTTGACCTGCGAGGATATCTGCTCGTAGATGGGCTTGTCGCTCGAATTGGATAGGATGATGTCCACAGCGGCTCCTTAGCTGTTGGGCTACACGTGTATATAACCGGTAAGCACAGTATATATACACTATGCACAGTTATGCAAGAGCTAAATGTGGAATAGCCCATCGGCACCGCGCTTGCTCCAAAACAATCTCAATCTGTAACACCTGGGCCCGTTTTTGGTCGCCAACTGTTACAGATCGAGATGTTATTTTCCCGCCTGCCTATTTGTCTCAATCTGTAACAGTAAGAGTCGATTTGCGTGGCTAGATGTTACAGAACGAGACATTGGCTGCCTGCCTTTCCGTTTATCTCGATTTGTAACAGCTAGACCCAATTTGGACGGCCAGATGTTACAGATTGAGATTGTGTCGGTGGGCAAGTTTGTTTGTCTCAATCTGTAACAGATGGGGGGCCAAATAAGCTCTGCTTGTTACAGATTGAGACAGTCTGCTGCAGAATACTTCCGATAACTAGCCGTTCACGTTCTGACTGATGAATTTGTCCTGATAGGTGCCCTATGGCGGGATTTCGCGGCTACAATAGTGCGGTTACAACGACGTAATGCACTCAATGCAAGAAAGGATCCGCATGGCAAGCCTGTCGGATGAAATCTCGTCGCGCCGCACATTCGCGATCATCAGCCACCCGGACGCCGGTAAGACCACACTTACCGAGAAGCTGCTGCTCTATACCGGCAGCATCCAGACTGCCGGCTCGGTCAAGGGCAAGAGCTCGGCCAAGCATGCCGTCTCGGACTGGATGGACATCGAGAAGGAGCGCGGCATTTCCGTCACCTCCTCGGTGCTGCAGTTCACTTACAACGGCGCCTGCGTCAACATCCTCGATACCCCCGGCCACCAGGACTTCTCGGAGGATACCTACCGTACCCTTATGGCCGCCGACGCCGCGGTCATGGTCATCGACGGCGCCAAGGGCGTCGAGGCCCAGACCAAAAAGCTCTTTAAGGTCTGCACGCTGCGCCACATTCCCATCTTCACCTTTGTGAACAAGCTCGACCACGAGGCCCGCGATCCGTTTGAGCTCATGGAAGAGATCGAGAATGTCCTGGGCATCAATACGTATCCCATGAACTGGCCGATCGGCAGCGGCCGCAATTTCCGCGGCGTGTTCGATCGTCAGACCCGTCGCGTTATCGCCTTTGAGGGCGACGGTCACGCCAACGCCACCAAGAAGGTCGCCGAGGTCGAGGCCGAGCTGGGCGATCCTTCCATGGACGAGCTTATTGGCGAGGAAAACCATAAGAACCTGATGGACGACATCGAGCTGCTCGATGGCGCCGGCGACGAGCTCGACTTGGATGCCGTGGCCTGCGGCAAGCTGAGCCCGGCGTTCTTTGGCTCGGCGCTCACCAACTTTGGCGTGGAGCCCTTCCTCAAGGAGTTCCTGCGCCTGGCCCCGACGCCGCGCGCCTATACCGATACGCTCACCAACGAGCCGGTCGATCCCTGCCGCGACGACTTTAGCGGCTTTGTGTTTAAGATCCAGGCCAACATGGACAAGAACCACCGCGACCGCATCGCCTTTGTGCGCATTTGCTCGGGCAAGTTCGAGCGCGGCATGGACGCCTTCCACGTGCAGGGCAACCGCAAGCTCAAGCTTGCCACGGGTACCTCGATGATGGCCGATGACCGCGCCATCGTGGACGAGGCGTACGCGGGCGATATTGTGGGCCTGTTCGATCCGGGTATCTTTAGCATCGGCGACACCGTGTGCTCCGGCAAGCGCCACGTGCAGTATCCGCAGATCCCGACGTTTGCCCCCGAGATGTTTGCTCGCATTACGCAGGTCGATACGCTCAAGCGCAAGCAGTTCGTCAAGGGCATGGAGGAGCTTGCCCAGGAGGGAGCTATCCAGATCTTCCGCGAGCTGGGTGCCGGTATGGAGAGCGTCATCGTGGGCGTGGTCGGCGTGCTGCAGTTTGAGGTACTCGAGCGCCGCCTCAAGGCCGAGTACCGTGTTGAGGTTCGTCGCCAGCCGCTGCCCTATACGGACATCCGCTGGATCCAGAACGACCCCGACACCATCGATATCCCGGGCCTTTCGCTCACGCGCGACACCCTGCGCGTCGAGGACATGCGCGGCGGCAAGCTGCTGCTGTTCACGAGTCCGTGGAACGTGGATTGGGCAACCGATCACAACCCCGATCTTATCCTGTCGGAGTTTGGCAACGTAGCGTTTTAACGCATCGGCGCGGTGGCCCTGCGGGGCTGCCGCGCCGTTTGCTTGCCTGATGCCGTGTGAGCGGCTATCATACCCACCGTCGTCTCAAGACCGGGGCGTCCGAGCAGTTCGGGTCCGATATCCTGCTCGTTAAACCTAAAACCAAAGGAGTACATAATGATCAAGAAGGTCATGGAGGACTACAAGGTCCTGTTGCGGAGCATTCCCGCGGCAACGGTTTCGCTGTTTTTCGTGAGTGTCATCATGATGAACCTGCTGGCCAACAAAGAGCTCATCAGCCTGCCGTATCTGGCACTCGATTGCGGCTTTGTGGTGAGCTGGGTTTCGTTTTTGTGCCAGGACATGATCTGCAAACGCTTTGGCGCCAAGGCATCCATCAAAATCTCTATCCTCGCGCTGCTGGTCAACCTGGCCGTGAGCCTGTGCTTTTGGGCATGCTCGCTCACGCCCGGTATGTGGGGCGCCTACTACGACACGGGCATGATCGAGGTCAACAACGCCCTTAACGCCACCATCGGCGGCACCTGGTACGTGGTGCTGGGCTCTTCGCTGGCAATGCTCGTTTCTGCCGTGGTTAACTCCACGCTCAACCAGTCGCTCGGTCGTATGCTCAAAAAGAATAACTTTGCGAGCTTTGCCTTCCGCTCCTATGTGTCCACGGGTGTTGGCCAGTTTATCGACAACTTGGTCTTTGCCATTGTGGTGAGCCACACGTTCTTTGGTTGGACCTGGGTGCAGGTCCTTATGTGTTCGCTGACCGGCGCTGTCGCCGAGCTGCTGTGCGAGGTCTTCCTGAGCCCCGTGGGCTACAAGGTCGTGCGCGGCTGGGAGCGCGAGAATGTGGGTTCCGAGTACCTCGAGCGCCACGCAACCGCCTAAGGAGCAAGTATGCGGGTTTTGATCACGGGCGCTTCGGGCGGTATCGGAGCCGCGTGCGTGCAGCGCTTTTTGGACGAGGGCCACGAGGTTGTGGGGTTTGATCTGCTGCCGGCGGCGATCAAACACGAGCGCTACCGCCATCTGGTCATTGATGTACGCGAGCCTGACTCGTTTCCAGGCGATCTTGAGCCTCAGGTAATCGTGAACGTTGCCGGTACGCAGGATTCGGCCGACGATATTGCCGCCAACCTGCGTGGCACCATCAACGTGACCGAACGCTACGCTTTTGTGGGGGAGGGGCTTGCCGCCAAGCCGGCGCCGACAATTCGCTCCGTGGTCAATGTGGGCTCGGCGAGCGGCCATACGGGTTCGGAGTTTCCCGCCTATGCCGCCAGCAAGGGTGGCGTTATCGCCTACACCAAAAACCTTGCAAACCGCCTGGCACCGCAGGCCATCGCCAACAGTGTGGACCCGGGCGGCGTTATCACGCCGCTCAACCGTTGCGTGATGGAAGACGAACACCTGTGGAACCAGATTATGGAGCTCACGCCGCTTAAACGCTGGGCCACCGCCCAAGAGATCGCCGAGTGGATCTACTTTGTGGGCGTAACCAACCGGTTTATGACCGGGCAGAGCTTGCTGATCGATGGCGGCGAGGCCGGCCGCACACAATTTATTTGGCCCGAATAGGAAACGCGCCCGACGGAATGAACTGCACCCCAAAACCTGGACGGCTTAAATAAGAACTACGCCGCAAGGGACTGTCTCCGGAACTCCTCCGGGGTCAGTCCCTTCAGCTTAACCTGGCGCCTCCTCGTGTTCCAATGGACCACGAAGTCGTCGAGGTCCGCCTTGAAGGACTCGAAGTCCGGCCACGTCCTTCCCCGGAAGAACTCGTCCTTGATGTGGCCGAACACCTGCTCCGTCGCGCCGTTGTCGATGCAGTTGCCCTT
>CABSBA010000013.1 GCA_902475825.1 uncultured Collinsella sp.
TTAACAGGGGCGGCTTCAAGCAAGTCTATTTTTAGCGTCCCTCAAGACCCAACGAGAACGTCGCGATAGCCCCGGCCACACCTTTCCCTCGGGCGACCCTCGCGAAGCGCGTGAGCACGAGGGAAAGGTGTGGCAGGGGCGTACAGCAGAGTTACTCGGCAGCGGCCTTGAACTTGTTGTAGTTGATCAGGCAGCCGGCCTTGACGATGGCACGCTCCTCGGCCGTCATATCGGCAATGTAGAGCTCAATCTGCTCGACCGCACCGTCGGCACGCACCACATAGGCGGCGATGTCCTTCAGGTCGCCATCGAGCGCGGCACGGATACCCGGCACAAAGACGTAATCGCCCACCTCAAAGCTGGGCTCGGCCTCCATCTGGAAGGGCACCATGCCCCAGTTCATCACGTTGGAGCGATAGCGCTTGGTGGCGTACTCGTGGACGATGTTGGCCAGGCCGCCAATTACGCGCTGGCAGCTCGCGGCCTGCTCGCGGGCGGAACCGTCACCGGGCTTCTTGGCATAGAGCATAGAGCCGTACTCGGTCGCCTTGGCATCGACCGCGACACCCGCGCCGGCCAGTGCCTCAAACACGCCGGCAAGTTCGGCATCGAGCGCCGCCAGGCCGCCCGCGGCCTCGCCGGCCACGCGACGCTTCTCCACGGCGTCGACCTCCTTGGAACGACCGACGTAGGCCGGATCGCGGCGGCTGAGCGTAAACTCGGCCAGACCCAGCGGGTTGGAGCGGAAGGAGCTCGTCTCGCCCGAAGGAATGAGCTCGTCAGTCGTGGTGACCGGGTCCATGATCTTAGAGCACACCTTGAGCAGGATATCGTCGCCGAGGGGCTCCATCGCGGGCCACGGCTTGATGTTGGGACCCTCGACCAGCTCGTCGGCAGGCTCCGCCTTGCCAAAGCCCCAGTACACGCGCTTCTTGTACGGCGCATCGTCAAAGGTGTACTCGCAGGCCTCGTCCCAAGTGTCTTCGGGCAGGTCGGTCGCCGACGTCAGGACGCCGCCGTTGGCAGCTGTCGCCGCAATGGAGCGGGCATCCATCAGGGCCACGGCGCTCAGCTGGCCATTACCCGGCTTGGAACCCTCGCGGTTGGGGAAATTGCGCGTGGTGTGGCGGATGGACAGGCCGTTGTTGGCAGGCGTGTCGCCGGCGCCGAAGCACGGGCCGCAGAACGCCGTGCGAACGATCGCACCGGCCTCCATGAGGTCGTAGATATAGCCGCGACGCGTAAGCTCGAGTGCCACAGGCTGGCTCGTGGGATAGACCGACAGCGAGAACTCGCCGCAACCGGTGTTGGCACCTTTGAGCACGCGAGCAGCCTGGACCACGGAATCGTAATTGCCGCCCGAGCAGCCGGCGATGACGCCCTGCTGCACGTGCAGCTTACCGTCGACGATCTTGTCGAGCAGGCTAAAGTGCGTCTTGCCCTCGCCAATCTTGGCGGCCTCGAGCTCGACCTCATGCAGGATGTCCTCGAGGTTCTCGTTGAGCTCATCGATCTCAAAGCCGTTGGAAGGATGGAACGGCAGCGCGATCATGGGCTTGATGCTCGACAGATCGACCTCGACGCAGCCATCGTAGTAGGCGACATCGGCGGGCTTGAGCTCGCGGTAGTCGTCGCCGCGGCCGTGCATGGCCAGGAATGCGTGCGTGTCCTCGTCGGTGGCCCAGATGCTCGACAGGCAGGTGGTCTCGGTGGTCATGACGTCGACGCCGTTGCGGTAGTCGGTCGTCATGCTCGCGATGCCGGGGCCCACGAACTCCATGACCTTGTTCTTGACGTAACCCTTGGCAAAGACGGCACGGATGATGGCGAGCGCCACGTCGTGCGGGCCGACGCCGGGGCGCGGGGCGCCCGTGAGGTAGATGGCGACAACGCCGGGATAGGCGACATCGTAGGTGTCACGCAGCAGCTGCTTGGCCAGCTCCCCGCCGCCCTCGCCCACGGCCATGGTGCCCAGGGCGCCGTAGCGGGTGTGCGAGTCGGAGCCCAAGATCATCTTGCCGCAGCCGGCAAAGTTCTCACGCATAAAGGAGTGGATGACGGCGATGTGCGGCGGAACGAAGATGCCGCCGTACTTTTTGGCAGCCGAGAGACCGAAGACGTGGTCGTCCTCGTTGATGGTACCGCCCACAGCACACAGCGAGTTGTGGCAGTTGGTGAGCACGTAGGGCAGCGGGAACTGCTCCATGCCCGAGGCGCGCGCCGTCTGGATGATGCCGACAAAGGTGATGTCGTGGCTCGCCATGGCATCGAAGCGAATCTTGAGCGCCTCGGGGTCGCCGGACGTATTGTGTGCCTGGAGGATCGAATACGCGATGGTGCCGCGCTTGGCATCCTCGGGCGTCTGCGTAATACCGCGCTCGGCGGCCTCGGCCGCAGGCACAACCTCGCTGCCGCCGCGCAGGTAGATGCCGTCCTCGTACAGCTTGACCATACTGTCTCCCACTCTGCCCGAAAGGCTCGGGCGCATAGCATACATTCGTTCAATATCGTGCCATAGAACGGCTGCGAGTGGGTTACGAATCTGCACGTTCACTTTATCTCAGTAAAGTAAAGGACGAGCCCGGTGTGGGCCGGCAGATTTGGTGCAAGAGTGTCCCTTTCGACTAGTCATTTAAGAACGTCCCCAATGACTGCCCAATGACTACCGCGGGCCATGGCAACGCCGATGTTTTGGCGCAGACAGCGAAAGCCCGCCAGAGCGAGCAAGGTGCCTTGAAACAAGGCGGCATTGACCTTCTGGTCATGCCGCCGAAGTTGAAAGGCAGATTGCCGCTCTGGCGGGCTTGCAGCGTCGACCGGTCCGCCGTTCGTTAGAACGGCGGAACCAAAGGCGCAGCGTCGACCGGTCCGCCGTTCGTTAGAACGGCGGAACCTACAAATCCCCTCCGGCACCCAGCAGCTTGCGCATGACTTGCTCGGGGTTGACCGAGCCATCGCGCGGAGCCAGGGCGGTGATCTTCTTCTGCATCTTGTACTCGTGCAGCTCGTCCTCGAGCTGGCGCACGCGGGCACGGAGTTTTTCGTTCTCGCGCTCGCGCTCCTCGGCACGCTCCTTCATGTCGAGGATGCGCACCACGCCGGCAAGGTTGATGCCCTCGTCGGTCAGTTGGTTGATGAGCTCCAGGCGCTCGATATCGGCGCGTGAATACAGACGCGTGTTGCCGCCCGAGCGCTGGGGGTTCACCAGGCCCTTGGACTCGTAGACGCGCAGAGTCTGCGGATGCATGCCGGTCAGCTCGGCCGCCACGCTGATCATGTACAGCGGTTTGTTCCTATTGTCCTCGGCCATGCTACCTGACCCCTTTCCGTCTCGTTATCGTCCATCATAAGCCCGCGGGCGCGGGCGTGCGCCACGACCGCCCTAGTACGTCGCCTTGTAACGGTTGACTTTCTCGCGGTAGTCGCGCGTGTCGGCCTCGCGCAGCTTGGTCATGGCATCGCGCTCGTCGTCGGACAGGTTCGTGGGGACCTGCACCTTGATCTCGACAAGCAGCGCGCCTGTGCGGCCACGGTGCTTAACATCGGGCGCGCCCATCTCCTTAAAGCGGAACTTTTTGCCCGTCTGGGTGCCCGCCGGTACCTTCAGACGAACCGTCGCCCCGCCGGGCGTGGGCACGTCCACCGTGCAGCCGAGCGCCGCCTCGTAGACCGAGACCGGTACCTCCATGGTCACGTCGGCACCTTTGCGCTTAAACAGCGGGTGCTCCTCCACGTGCGTGGTCACGACCAGGTCGCCGCGCTCGCCGCCGGCAACGCCGTACTCGCCGCGACGCTTGTAGCGCAGCTTGCCGCCGTCGACCGCGCCCGCAGGCACCGAGACTGTAATGGTCTGCTGCTCGCCCGTCGAGGGAATGCGATAGGTGACCTTGTGCGTCACGCCGCGAAACGCGTCCTCGGCCGTCACATCGACGGTCAACGACAGGTCGCCGCCCTTGCGAGCACGGCTGCGGCCCGCGCCGGCACCGGCAGCGCCCGCGGCCCCGGCAAAGCCCGAGCCCCAATCGCTGCCCCAAGCGCCGTTGCCGCTAAAGATGCTGTCAAAGATATCGCCCCAGCCGCTCGCGCCGGCACTGGCTCCGTAGCCACCGCTATACGCGCCGCCCGCGCCCGGCATGCCGCCAAACATGAGCATCTGGTCGTACTCTTTGCGCTTCTTCTCGTCCGAAAGCGTCTCGTAGGCCTCGCTGATCTCCTTGAACTTGGCCTCATCGCCGCCGGCATCGGGGTGATATTTTTGCGCGAGCTTGCGAAACGCGCTCTTGATCTCTTTGTCGGAGGCGCTCTTGGATACGCCCAGGATGTCATAGAAGGTTTTGCCTGCAGCCATCGTAGCTCCTCTCCTGTTACGTCCGCCGCCCATGCAGACGACGGCTCATGCTGTCATATGGCACTAGGCCAGAAAGGGCCCCGGGTGTTGCCCCGGGGCCCTTCTCAATTACTCCTCGGTGCTCTCGGCCGTATCGGCCGTAGCATCCTCGGGCGCCGCTTCGGGCTCCGGTGCGGGGCGCTTCTCGCCACCGTAGGTCACCGTCACCATCGCGGAACGCAGGATGCGATCCGCCATGCGGTAGCCCTTCTGGTACACGTCGTTGACGGTCTCGTCGTACTGCGACGCGTCCTCGACGCGACCCACGGCCTGGTGCTCGAGCGGATCGAATGCCTCGCCCTTGGGATCGATGGGCTCAACGCCCTCGTGCGCAAACACATCGAGCAGCTTGGCATGTACCGCGTCAACGCCATCGACGAACTGCTTAAAGTCGTCGGAAAGCTCTTGGCTGCGGGCATGGTCGATCGCGCGCTCGATATCGTCGATCACCGGCAACAGCGCGGTGACAAGCTTCTCGGTCGCGCGCTCGCGCTCGGCGATGCGCTCGTTTGCGGTGCGGCGACGGAAGTTCTCCCAGTCGGCCTGCAGACGGGCGGTGCGCTCGGTAGCGTCCTTTGCTTTGTCCTCGGCGGCCTTCTGAGCCTCTGCCGCAGCATTGAGCTCATTGCGCACGTCGGCAAGCTCCTTTTGGGCCTGCTCGAACTTGAGCTTAAAGTCGTTGTCGGCGGCTTCTTCACCGGCGCGGATAGCGGCTTCCACCATCTCGTCCTCGGTCATCGTCGCCTCCTTGTTGGAATCCTCTACCTGGTTCTCGGCAGCCTCGGCGGCCTCGGCCTCGTTGGCCTCGGTATCGTCGACGGCCTCTACGGGAATCTTCACGTCCTTCTCCTCAGAGTCAACGGGGGCGGCGCCAGCGGCCGCCTCCGTGCGAGCTTTACGGGCGGACATGATTACTTGTCCTCGTCGTCCACAACCTCGTAGTCGGCGTCGACGACGTCATCGTCGGCAGGCTGGGCGCCGGCGGCACCGTCGGTCTGCTGCTGAGCGTCGGCGTAGACAACCTGGGCCAGCTCGTAGGCCACAGACTGCAGGGACTCGCCGGCAGCCTTGATGGCCTCGACGTCAGAGCCCTCGAGCGCCTTCTTGGCGTCGGCGATAGCGGCCTCGGCCTTGGACTTCACGTCGGCGGAAACCTTGTCGCCCAGCTCGTTGAGGGTCTGCTCGGTGGAGTAGCACAGGCTGTCGGTCTGGTTGCGGACCTCGACCTCTTCCTTCTGCTTCTTGTCCTCCTCGGCATGAGCCTCGGCGTCTTTGACCATACGATCGACTTCGTCGTCGGACAGAGCGGTGGAGCCGGAGATAGTGATCTGCTGCTCCTTGCCGGTACCCTTGTCCTTAGCGGAGACCTTGACGATGCCGTTGGCGTCGATGTCGAAGGTGACCTCGATCTGCGGCACGCCGCGGCGGGCAGCCGGGATACCGGTCAGCTGGAACTTACCGAGCGACTTGTTGTCGCGGGCAAGCTCGCGCTCGCCCTGGAGCACGTTGATCTCGACGCTGGTCTGGTTGTCGGCTGCGGTGGAGTAGACCTCGGTCTTGGAGGTTGGGATCGTGGTGTTGCGGTCGATCATCTTGGTCATGATGCCGCCCATGGTCTCAACGCCCAGCGACAGCGGGGTAACGTCGAGCAGAAGGATGCCCTCGACGTCACCGGTGAGCACGCCGCCCTGGACGGCAGCACCGTCGGCAACGACCTCGTCGGGGTTCACGGACATGTTGGGCTGCTTGCCGGTCATGGTCTTGACCAGATCCTGGACAGCGGGCATACGGGTGGAGCCGCCGACGAGGATGACCTCGGTCAGATCGGAGAGCTTGAGCTTAGCGTCGCGCAGGGCGTTGGTGACAGGCTGCTTGCAGCGCTCGAGCAGGTCGCGGGTGATCTTCTCGAACTCGGCGCGGGTCAGCGTGTAGTTGAGGTGCAGCGGGCCGGACTGGTTCATGGTAATGAACGGCAGGTTGATGGTGGACTGCTGGGCTGCGGAGAGCTCCTTCTTAGCGTTCTCGGCGGCCTCCTTCAGACGCTGCAGGGCCATGGGGTCCTGACGCAGGTCGACACCGTTCTCCTGCTGGAACTTGTCGGCCATCCAGTCGATGACGCGCTGATCCCAGTCGTCGCCGCCCAGGTGGTTGTCGCCCGAGGTGGACAGAACCTCAAACACGCCGTCGGCGAGGTCGAGGATGGAGACGTCGAAGGTGCCGCCGCCCAGGTCGTAGACCATGATCTTCTGGTCATCTTCCTTATCGATGCCGTATGCCAGAGAAGCGGCAGTAGGCTCGTTGATGATACGCTTGACGTTCAGGCCGGCAATGGTGCCTGCGTCCTTGGTGGCCTGACGCTGGGCGTCGTTGAAGTAGGCCGGGACGGTGATGACGGCGTCGGTGACGGTCTCGCCCAGATACTTCTCGGCGTCGGCCTTCATCTTTGCGAGCGTCATGGCGCTCACCTGCTCGGCGGTGTAATCCTTGCCCTCGATGTCGACGACGGCACGGCCGCCCTGGCCCTCCTTGACCTCGTACGGCACGGTCTTGATCTCAGAGGTGCACTCGGAGTACTTGCGGCCCATGAAGCGCTTGATGGAGAACACGGTGTTCTTGGGGTTTGTGACAGCCTGGTTCTTAGCGGCCTTACCCACGACGCGGTCGCCGTCGGCGCGGAAGCCCACGACAGACGGGGTGGTGCGGTCGCCCTCGGCGTTCACGATAATGGTCGGAGAACCGCCCTCGAGAACGGCCATAGCGGAGTTAGTAGTACCAAGGTCGATACCAAGAATCTTACTCATTAGAAATTCCCTCTCTCTTTTGCGTTCGCGCCGCCTCGACGATCTGTCGCGCGGCGCTTCGGCTTGTCTTTCAGGATGTAGTGTATCCCCTTATGGGCCGGAATATACAAAATCTAAGTCAATTCATATAAGATTTCTTATTGCCGAGAGTTTAGGTTCTTAAATGCGCAGGTAGACGCACTGTTTGAGTTCTCGGCAGATCTATCGAGATCTATGTAGAGATGGCTGAGGTTTGCGTCCGGGGCTGCCTGGGGCTGCCTTGCGGAAAGCTCGTCCCGGTTTGAGCGTGGATTCCGGGACGCAGCTTCCGCCGGGCGGTCCAACCGGAAACTGGGGCCCGTTTTTCGGCAAAATTATGGGATGCGCTTTCCGCTAGCTCGCTCAATCGCCCTATATGTCAAGTCATCTATAGCTAACATTTGCGCAGCTCAACGGCCTCACCTGCATGTTTTTTAGTAAGCCGCGGCATACTCGGCGAACGGTATGAAGATGCCGGTCAGAGGGTATTGCAAACGGTCGCTCCCGTGGTATGTTTTTGCCCGAATCAAACCGACGCGCATCGCCTGTAGCGTCGGTCAACAGAGAGGAAACTACCATGGCTCATCCCGTAATTGATGCCGACGAGTGCATCGCTTGTGGCGTTTGCGTCGACTCCTGCCCCGCTGGCGTTCTGGAGCTCCAGGACGTCGCTACCGTCGCTGACGAGGATTCCTGCGTCGCCTGTGGCGCTTGCCAGGACGCTTGCCCCGCCGGCGCGATCACCGAAATCGTCGAGGAGTAACAACTCCCCCACTTGCACACTCACAAGTACACCGTGCACAAAAAGGAGGCCTCCGCATCGCCGCGGAGGCCTCCTTTTTCTTTGTATGGGCAGCTAATTTGGAGCGGGACCCTTGGCAGTTGCGGTGGAATAGTTCCTGTTTTATGGCTTGGATGCCGATTTTAGGAACTATTTCACCGCAACTTATAGATGCGGCGTCGACTAGGACAAATCGTCTTCGTAGGGCATCAGGTCTGCTAGGTAGCCCTTCTCCTTGAGTATGGTCTCGATCTCGTCGAGGGTCTGCTCATCCTCTGCCGCAATGCGATGGAAGTGGTAGCCGCTCGTCACCGTCAGCAGCGGGAAGCTCTTGCCGCTGGCAATGCCCTCAAGATAGCGCTCGATATCGCGACGGTTGCGAATGTCCAGATCGGCTGTGATCTTGCCATACACGCGATGGTTGACGATTACATTGAGCACGGCACCACCCGCGTCGACGATGCTCGTGAGCTCGTCACCTGCCTGCTCCACGCCATGGTGCACCTTGACCAGGCGCGTGGGCACGGCGGGGCTGCTGGGGGCCTCCTGCAGCACGTAGCCGCGATTGGTCGCCACGATATCGTGCCCATCGGCGCGCAGCAGGGCGATGTCTTGCACGACAATCTGGCGGCTCACACCCACCTCACGAGCAAGCGCACTGCCCGAGACAGGGTCTTTGGCTCCCTCGAGCACGCCCATGATGGCACGGCGACGCTCGCGGGCGTCCATTATTTACCGTCCAGCAGACGAAGGTGCTTAAGCGAGAGGTCGAGAATCGGCGCAGAGTGCGTCAGCGCCCCCGAGCTAATAAAGTCAACGCCCAGGTCGGCGAGCGCGCGGATATTGCTGGCGTCCACGTTGCCCGAGCACTCGGTCTTGGCGCGACCGGCGATAAGCTCAATCGCGGCAGCCATGTCGTCGTGGGTCATGTTGTCGAGCATGATGATATCGGCACCGGCCCCAACTGCCTCGCGCACCATATCCAGGTTCTCGCACTCAATCTCGACCGTCGCGGTAAACGACGCATGGGCGCGCGCCATCTCAATCGCGCGTGCCACGCCACCGGCGGCGTCGATGTGGTTGTCCTTGAGCATGACAGCCGTCGACAGGTTATAGCGGTGGTTGCTGCCACCGCCGATCTCGACTGCAGCCTTCTCGAAGACACGCATGCCCGGCGTGGTCTTGCGCGTGTCGACAAGCACGGTCTTGGTGCCCTCGAGCGCAGCTGCCATCCGATGCGTGTAAGTAGCGATGCCGCTCATGCGCTGCAGGTAGTTGAGCGCCACGCGCTCGCCCGAAAGCAGTACGCGCGCATCGCCGCGCACCTGGCCCACGTGGTCACCGGCGTGCACCTCGTCACCATCGGCAACATCAAACAGCACCGAACTCTGCGAATCTAGCAGCTCAAAGGTGCGAGCGAACACATCCAAGCCCGCGATGATGCCATCGGCCTTGGCGATGAGCTCCACCGTGGCGGAACGCGCCGTGGGACACACGCTCGCCGTGCTCACGTCCTCAAAGGTAATGTCCTCGCGCAGAGCCTGCAGAATCAGATCATCGACGACGAGCTTCATGGTAATGGGATTCATGGTCTACTCCTCCACGGCCTGCGTGCCGGCGGCACGGGCCAAATCATCGATTGCCAGGGTGTCGGCGCTCAGGGCGCGATGACGGCCATCGAGCGCGGGATCGCCCGCCTGCTCCACGGCCAGTGACTCGCCGGTACGCATGTACCACGCGGCGCGGCGACCCCAGACCAGCGCTTCGAGCAGGCTGTTTGATGCAAGGCGGTTCTTGCCGTGAACGCCGTTGCAGGCTGTCTCGCCCGCGGCGTAGAGCTCGGGCATCGAGGTGCGGCCGTCCTTGTCGACCCACACGCCGCCCATAAAGTAGTGCTGCGTGGGCGTAACGGGGATGGGCTCGTCCAAGATGTCGCGGCCGTCCTCCAGGCAGCGTGCGCGGATGTTGGCGAAGTGCCCGGTCACCACGTCGCGCTCGACGGGGGCAAAGCTTAGCCACTCGTGCTCGGTGCCGTCCTGCTTCATCTGCTCGCGAATGGCGGCGGCGACCACATCGCGCGGCTGAAGCTCGTCGGTAAAGCGTTCGCCGGCGGCGTTGAGCAAAATCGCGCCCTCGCCGCGGCAGCTCTCGCTGATCAGGAAGGTGCGGCCCGGCTGCGGCGAGAACAGACCCGTGGGGTGAATCTGCACGTAGTCCAGGTGCTCCATCTTAATGCCATGCTCCTGAGCAATGTAGCAGGCATCGCCCGTGAGCTGCGGGTAGTTGGTCGAATGGTCGTACACGCCGCCGATACCGCCCGTCGCCCACAGCGTATGGCGGGCATGGATCTTAAACGGCTCGCCGACATACACGTCCTCGGCGGCGTTTGCCAGCTCGTCGGCGGGACGAACCGAGTTGTCCTCGTCCACGGAAACGGCGACGACACCGGTGCACACCGTGGCGCCGTCACGCTCGCCCGTCAGGATGTCGGTCATGGCCACGTGCTCCAAAATCTGCACGTTATCAAGCTTGCGAACGGCCTGGAGCAGCTTAGTCGTGATCTCCTTGCCCGTAATGTCGGCATGGAAGGCAATGCGCGGACGGCTGTGTGCGCCCTCGCGGGTAAAGTCGAGGCTGCCGTCGGTCTTGCGCTCAAAATCCACGCCCATGGCCAGCAGGTCGTTGATGACCGAGCGGCTCGAGCGGATCATGATGTCGACGCTCTCGCGGCGGTTCTCGTAGTGGCCGGCGTGCATGGTGTCCTCAAAGAAGGCATCGTAGTCTGAGCCTTCGGGCAGCACGCAGATTCCGCCCTGCGCGAGCATCGAGTCGCACTCGTCGACAGCGCCCTTGGAGAGCATGACCACGCGCGTGCTCGTCGGCAGATTGAGGGCCGCGTACAGACCCGCCACGCCGCAGCCGGCAATGACGACGTCGCACTCCATATCGGGGTATTGTTTGGTTTCCACAGGAATCCTCTCCCTTGTAATGTGACATAAGGGACTGCCCCTCATGTCACATCGTTCTAGCGCGCCGCGTACTCGAGCATGCGGTCGAGCGTGAGCTTGGCCTGGTCGGCGGCCTCGTCCGACACGCCGATCTTCACCTCGCCCTCGCCCGTCTCTAGGCAGCGTACGAGCTTTTCGAGCGTGATGAGATCCATGTTGACGCAGGCGGGCTGCACCGCGGGGAAGTAGAACTTTTTACCGGTGCCCTGGCAGCGGCGCTCGAGCTCGTAGAGCACGCCGCGGACCGTCACGATGATGAACTCGCTGGCGTCCGACTCCTCGGCATACTTGATGATGCCGGCGGTGGAGCCGATGTAGTCGGCCTCGGCCAGCACGTCGGCTTTGCATTCGGGGTGCGCCAGCACGAGCGCGTCGGGATGCGCTTCCTGCGCGTCGACGATCTGCTCGACGGTGATGATGTGATGGCGCGGGCAATAGCCATTGTTGAGGATGACGTGCTTTTGCGGCACCTGCTCGGCTACGAAGCGGCCCAGGTTTTGATCGGGGATGAACAGGACGTGCTGTTGCGGCAGCTCGGACACAATCTTGACGGCGTTGGAGCTGGTGACGCACACGTCACTCCAGCTCTTGATCTCGACCGTCGAGTTGACGTAGCAGACCACGGCAAGGTCGTCGCCGTACTCGGCGCGCGCCGCATCGACCGTCTCGCGCTTGACCATGTGCGCCATGGGGCAGTCCGCGCCCGGCTCGGGCAGCAGCACGGTCTTGGTGGGGTTGAGCAGCTTGGCGCTCTCGCCCATAAACTCCACGCCGCACAGCACGATGGTCTGCTGCGGCAGGCTCTTGGCGAGCTTTGCCAGGTAGAAGCTGTCGCCGACGTAATCGGCAACGGCTTGGACCTCGGGCGCCACATAGTAGTGCGCCAGGATCACCGCGTCACGTTGGGTTTTTAGTTGCTGAATGGCCTCGACGAGCTCTGCGGGCACCAGTGCCGCGCGCTCCGTTGCCGTCGTTGCCGATGCTAGGCCAGCCGCGATATCGCGTGCAAGCTCCGACGCATCCATGTTCGCGCTCTGTGCCATCAAGGCCCCTCTCTTTTGGCGAATCTTGGGGCTTTAGTATGACACCTAGGTTTACAGCTGACAAGACAGCTGTAAACCTAGGTGTAAAGTTGAAATAAGGATTCAATCATGCGGCAGGTCCATTTTCGAACTGGCAAGCTGAGGATAGTCGAAAATGGACCTGCCGCACGGTTCGAGCAGCCCGTTTTGTCTTGGCCCGAGAAGCGGTAGGCATAAAGCGGGTCTGGATTGCTCGATCCAGACCCGCTGGGGACTGGCATGCGGTTAAGCGCGGCGCTTCATGGTCCACGCCAGCAGCAGAGCTGCCACACCGGCTGCGAGTCCGGCACCAGCCATGGCATACGTGCTGTCGCCGGACTCGGGCAACGTCTCCTTACCGGTCTTCTTCTTAGGCTTGGAAGTCGTAGTCGTGGTCGTAGTAGTAGTCGTAGTGGTCTGGCCAGGAGCGGGCTTGGCGGCCTCGGCAACGGTGAAGGTCGTCTCGGCAGTGCCCGTAGCCGAAACCACGCTCAGCTTGTGTTCGCCCACGCCGAGCGTCTTTAGGAAGCTCGCCTTGAGCGTCACGATCGTAGAGCCCTCGGTGAGCACGTAGTTCTCGGCGGCGACCTCCCTATCGTCGACCAGCACCTTCTGGAAGTACCTGATCGGCGCGTTCGAGCGGAAGCTCAGGTTCTTGGCGGTGTCGACCGTAATCGCCTGACCCTTACCGTCGATGATCTCGGGCTTCAGAATCGCGATCTCCTCGGTCTTGCCCTTCTCGCCGCAGACGGTGCACTCTTGATGCTTCTCGCCCTTGGCCTCAACGGTCGCCGGCGTATCGACGACCCACTCAAAGGTATGCTCGGCCTTGTCGAGGACTTCGCCGCAGCGGCAGACATGCCAGTGGTTCTTGGCGTCGTGTGCCCAGCCGGAGCCGTCGGGCTCGTGCTTAAGCACGCCCTCGACCGTCACATTCACGTCGTGCTCGACGTCCTTAAGCTCAAAGGTGCCGGCGTCGGAGAGCTTAACGGCCTTACCGTCAACCTTTACGGCGTAGTCCTTGCTCGTAAAGTACGCACCGTCGATGCTGATGGCGAGCTTTGCGGAGCCATGCCAGTCGAGCTCGGTTGCCGTCGAGGTGAGCGAGTAGCCCACCTGGTTGCCCGGCAGCGTCACGACGAGCTTGCGGCCCGCCTTCACGGTAACCTCGGTAACAGCAGAGGCGTCGTAGTTGGCCTTGGCCTGATAGCGCACCTCGTACACGCCGGCGGCGAGATCCTTGAGCTCAGTCACGCCCTCGCCCACGGCCTGATACTCGGCAGCGCCCTTGGCGCGCCACTCCATGGCGGCGTCGACGCCCGTGATCTTGCCGTCCTTCTTGCCGCTCACGGTCTCGGCGGTGGTCTGGACCACCGGCGCGTCCTGCGCGGCGTTCTTGATGGAGAACTCGCAGGTCAAGCCCTCGGAAGGCAACATGTAGTTGCCAGCAGCCTTGCCCGTCAGCTCGACAAGGGTCGCCTTATAAGAGGTGCCGACCTCGGTCTGAGAGCCCTCGACGGTCGCGCCGAGGTCATCATTGCCGATAACATTGCCGAGCGTGGCCACAGGGCAGTGCTCCTTGCCGTCATAGGTGAACTCGGTGGTGCCCCACGTCACAGTGAGCAGACGCTGGTTGATGGTGAACGCGCCATCGACGAACGTGATGCTGTAGTTGGGGTTTGCACCCTCGGGCTGCGTCAGCTGCAGAGCATAGCCGCCCTCGCGCACGTTGTCGTCATCTTCGCGCTCGATCTCAATACCCTGAAGGCTCTCACCCTCGACAAGCTCGCCGGATGTGATCGTCCACGTAAACACGGGGTCGGCCTCGCCATAGGTCTTGGAGGCATCGTCGGCCGCAACCGTGATCGGGCACGGCTTGACCTCGAGCGTGACCTCGCCCTCGGCGGTCGTACCGTCGATCGTCACCTTATAGGAAACAGTCAGTGTGCCAACGTCGCGGATCTTGGGGGCCTCGGAGGACCAGTTCTTGCCGTCGGTGCTGTACTGGGCCGTCGCGCCCTCGGGCAGTCTCGTCGCATCGACCGTATGATACGCACCGTCGTACTCGTCGGAGTAGCCAGCGATAGCGGCAGCCGGAATCTCGACTGCAGGCAACGCATGTCCACAGACCGTGCACTGCTGATGCTTGGAGCCAGCCTCGGTTGCCGTGGGCGCCTTGTCGACAACCCACTCAAAGGTGTGCGCAGCCTCGTCGATCTTCTCGCCGCAGGTGCACTCGTGCCAGTGCGCGTTATCGTCGGAGAGCCACTTATCGTTCACGACCTCGTGCTTGTGCACACCCTCGACCGTGATGGCGGTATTCTCCTCGACATCGCTCAGGACGAACCTTCCGTCCTCGTTCTTCTCGAGAAGCACGCCGTTTGCCTTGACAGCAAAGTCGTCGCCCGCGTAGTAGGCATCGGAGATCTTTACCGAGAACTCCACGCTTTCGTGCCACTGCAGCCTGTTCGGGCTATGCCACACTATCGAGTACGCGTCATTTTTCTCGGAAAGGCTGACGTTCAGGTACTTGCCCTTGCCGACATGCACTTCCACAGGCGTGGACGGCAGGTAATTATCGGTCTCGGCATACCAAACCTGGTAGTCGCCAGCGGCAAGATTTTCAATCTTACCGTCTTCGGAAACCATGGTCTCGCCATCGGCGTCCCCGGCTTCGGTGCGGAACAGGCGGTAGGCAACGCCGCCGTGCGCGCCTTCGATCTTGCCGTCGCACTTGCCACGGATGGTTTCGGCGGTAGCCTTCAGGCCCTGAGGCTTCTCCTGCTCGGCCTTATAAATCGTGTAGGTATACTCAAGGTTTTCGGTAGGAAGGGCATAGTTCTTGATGACCTCGGGGTCACCGGCGAGGCCCGTCACCTTTGCCGGATAGCTACCGGCATCGATGCCCGTCGCGTTCTCGACCTCATAGGAGACCTTGCCCTCGTCACCCTCGGCAACATTGCTGACCGTGACCTTGGGGCCCTGAGGCTTGCCGTTATAGGTATACGTTCCGACCGCCCAGCCAACACCAATCTGGCGCTTGGTGATCTCGAACGTGCCGGTCTGGAGAAGCGTCAGTTCATAGTTACCCTGCCTGATCTTGTCCACCGTGTTGAGGGGCTCGCGCTGCTCAATCGTCAGCTTATAGGCGCCCACGTTCTCGCCGGGCTCACGGTGAATCTTGAGCCAAGAGAGCGACTCGCCATTGGGGATCGTGCCCTCAACAGCCTCGAGTTTAAAGTTCGGATCGTCATAACCGTACACCTTTGAAGCATCCTTGGGCTTCACCGTCACCGGACAGGGATCGACCTTAAGCTCGACTTCGCCCTTGCAGGACTCACCAGACACGAGCTTTGCCTTAAACTCGAAGGTCTTGGTACCGGCATCGCGGATGCTCGGAGTCGTTTCGAGCCACAGCGTATCGCCCTTCATGCGGTACTGGATAGATGCGACGGTATTAGTGTCAACCGTCACGCTGTGCCACTCGCCATCGTAGGTGCCCGAGTAGCCCTTGATGCCCAAAGCCGGGACCTCTACCGAACCCGACTCATGGCCGCACACGGAGCACTTCCCGTGCTTGGAGCCGGCCTCGCTAACCGTCGGCTGCTTGTCGATCGTCCATTCGTACGCATGCTCAGCGTTCATCTTGATTTTGCGGGACTCCGCATTGCCGGCGGCATCCGTAGCCACGATTACGTGCTCGGCGCCAGCATCACCCTCGGCGGCCTTAACCGTATACCTACCGTCCTTGCCAGCCCTGAGTGCCTCACCGTTATCGGTAACCGTCACTGTCTCATCGCGGTCATCGATCACGTCAAACGTAACGCTTTCGCAATAGGTATTATCCTCCCACAGGTCATAAATGGTGGGCGCATAGGTGTCCACGTAGGTATAAGGCTCTTTCTCAAACCACTCGTAGCCGCAAACCCTACAGACCTTTTGGCGAACACCATCAGCCTCAGGAGTTGCAGGCGTGATGATCTTGTAATTCCACCTACAACTCTGCCATACCTGGGCACGCTTGCAATACTTGCAGGCCTTATAGTGGCTACCATCGCCCGGTTGCCAGGCAGCATTGTCGGCAACAGCATGGGGTCCCGGCTCGATCTTGACCTCAGCATCGGCCGACGCATTGTGGTTGTTATCCTCGGCATAGCGAACGTAGTACGTTCCCGACTTCGTAAGCTCGGTCAATTTACCGTCAGACGTTATCTTCTGGTAATCCCCACTCGACCCGCGACGATATTCCATCGCCTTGGTCACGCCCGAGATGGAACCGTCCTTGCTGCTGCACGTAGTCCAATTATTGCCCACAAGCCCAGCCGGCGCGTCCTGATCGGCCTTGGAAATCTTCACGGTCGCTTTGCCCGTAACGGTCAGGTAGTCAGAGGCCGTCACGCGATAATGGGTCGTATACTCGGCCGCATTGCGATAGGTCGGCTTGTCCGTCGTCCAATCACCGCCATCTTCACGGTACTCAATTTT
>CABSBA010000014.1 GCA_902475825.1 uncultured Collinsella sp.
CATCCTCACCGCGCTTGGCGGAATCGAGATAGCACATCAAAAACGAGGTGAGGAACGAGTCGCCCGCCCCCATGGTGTCCTTCATGTCCGTTACCGGTTTAGCCAGCTGGCGGTAATAACGCTCGCCGTCGTAAGCAATGCAACCCTCGGCGCCCGCCGTAGCCGACACAAAACGCGGACCCAGGCCCTTCACCCATGCCAGGCGCTCGCGAATTTCGTCCTCGCTCGCAGCATCCGCCGCACTAAAGAAAGCAAAATCGACGTAGGGCGCAATCTGCTCGTAATACTCGTCGGTGGAGTCGTCCGAAAAGTCAAAAGAGACCGTGACGCCCGCAGCCTTCAATTTGGGCAGCTCGCGCTCGGTAAAGCAATAGTTGCCCGAATGAACCACATCGAACTGCTTCATGTACGAAAGGTCAAAGCGATCGAGGACATAGCGCGCATCACCACGGATACCGCCCTCGTTGGAACCAAGGAAGACACGGTCACCGTCAACGACGGTCACGCGAGCCGCTCCGTTCTCGCCAATCATCTGCTCGCACTTGTCAAGCTCGATACCCTCATCCTCGAGGCTTGCAATGACATGCTCGGCAGCGGCGTCATTGCCAAAAATGCCCATGTATGCGGAGCGTGCGGCACCGCATTTCTTGGCATAAACGGCGAAGTTCACCGCGTTACCGCCAGGATACATGGTGTGGATATGCTCGTAGCGATCGACGACGTTGTCGCCAAATCCGAGCGCGTTAACGTTAAATGCCATGGTATTTACCCTTCTAGTACTCGACGACGCCCATGTAGCGACGGAAATCGGGATCATGGTCAAACACCTTGCCGCGTGCAGCACGCAGCTCGCAGTTCATGGCGTAGAACAGCACCGGGTCCAGATAGGCACGGACGCTCGCCGGCACGGCTTCCATACCGTACTCCTTGGCATCGAGCACCATCAGCGTATCGGTATGCGTCTTAAGGAACGCCAGGGCGCGCTCGTCCATAGCACGGCACTCGCTGGAGCCCATCTGCAGGAAGTAAAAAACGCCATCCTGAGTAGCCTCGAAGGGGCCGTGGAAGTACTCGGCAGAGTGGATGTAGCTGCAGTGCTGCCACTGCATCTCCATAAGAGAGCAGATAGCGAAACCGTAGGTCTGGCTAAAGTTGGGACCGCTGCCCAGAATGTAGAAGAACTCGTGCTCCTGGCAAAGCTTGGCAAAACGATCGCCCAGCTCGGCATTTACCTTCTCACGTGCCGGGGGAAGAATCTTATCCATCTCGGCGATACCGGCATACATATCGGCAAGATCGGCGTAGCCCTCCTGCTGATCGAGCAGCTCGGCCGCAAGCGACAGCGAAATGCCCTGAGGCACCTCGGCCTGCGGCACGCCCTCGCCCCACGGGTAGACCCACGTGGCCCACTTGCCGGAGTCGATCTTGGATCCAGCGTTGTCGGTCTGGGCGATCACCGTAGCGCCGGCGGCAAGGGCAATCTCGCAGCCCTCGACGACCTCCGGGGTATTGCCACTGTGGCTGCAAGCGATGACCAGGGACTTCTCGCCCAGACGACGCGGACGCATAATGTCGAATTCACGCGCGGTATAGATATACGAAGTGAAGGTGGTTGCCTCGCGCTGCAGAAGCTCATGAGCCGGGATCAAATCGATCATGGAGCCACCGCAAGCAATCCAGTAGACGCTATCGAACTTGCCCTTCTCGGCAATTGCCTCTTTGATCAAATCGTGTGCGTTCATATCCAGTTCCTTTCTTGTTTGGGCCGCAATCAATGACGTTGGTTGCGTGGCCGATAGTTGTTTTAGTCAATCAGATATTTCTCGAATGCGGCCATGTTCTTGGCATCAGCCGCCGCCGGGTCATCGTAGTAACGGCCGTCCGTAATTTCCTGGCCCAGCATGCCGTCGAAACCATGGGCGTTGAGTGTGGCAACGAAGGCGTCCATATCGTGCTTGCCATCGCCCCACACCAGATGGCCATACGGGTCACCGTCGATAAAGTGCATCTCGTGAATTGCCCCATCACCAAAGGCGGCAAACCAGTCCTCGAGCGTCTCGCCAGCAACGCCCATCGCGGTTGTATCAACCATGGGCTGTAAATACGGGCTCGCGACCTCGTCAATCATGCGCTTCGCATCGGAAACCGTCGTCACAAGGTTGCTCTCCTCGGGACGCAGGCTTTCCATCGTAAGTACCAGACCGTGCTCGCCGGCATACTCCGCAAGAATGGACAAGTGCTCGCGGCTGCGCTTCCAGGCTTCCTCGCGGTCCTCGTCCCAGTCGCCCCAGCCCGAGTTGACGGACATACGGTCGCACCCAAGTACCTCGGCAAGCTCAATGCCATGTTTAAAGTACGCCAGGCTGCGCTGTTCATGCAGCGGTTTGCGTGCGCAGTACTGCCAAGGATAGACAACGTTCTCGGGGCACAGAGTACGATACCTAAGCCCACGGTCTGCAGCCTTTTTCGCCAGGACCTCAGCCTCAAAGTAGCCCGTGTGGTCGAGCGTCACATGCGGCTCTGCGCACCACAACTCAATGGACTCAAAGCCCAAACGCTGCTGCACATCAAGGAAGTAATCGAGCGACCACATGATGTAGTGGATATTCATGCCCGCAATCTGTTCGCGGCGCAGCGTCGGTTTGGATTCAGGCATCTTATGCCTCCTTATTTCGGTCGAACACGATTTGTCCGTCCGACATCGTCATATCAACCGCAAGATCGCGTGCGTCGCGATAATCGAGGTCAAACACATCCCGATCGAGCACGCAGATATCGGCAAGCTTGCCGACCTCGAGCGTACCCAGCTCATCTTCGCGCATCAGGTCGTACGCGCCCCCGGCAGTCCAAGCGCGCAAGAGCTCGACAAGCGTCAGCACGTTGGCCTCATTCACGGGAAGTCCGTCGGCGAAGAACCCGCCGCACGCGCTGTAGATTGACTCGCCCAAGCTCGGAATCAACAGCGGCAAATCAGTGCCACAGCACACTGTGCATCCGGAATCTTCCATGCCGCGGCGATTCCAGCTGTGCAAAAGTCGCGTCTCGCCAATTTGTCGACGCATCATCGACAGACAATCCTCGCGCCGGTCCAGCGTCAGAATCTGCGGATAGACCTCGCAAATTCCACCTAACTTGCCAAACTCGACAAGATCGGTCGGGTCAGAGTTCTCGAGATCGGTAATCGCATGGCGGCGAAGCATCCGTCCATGCTCGTCTCGAGGCAGCGAGGCATAGAGCGCCACGGTGCGACGAACGGCGCCATCGCCCTGGCAATGCAAGGAATATCGGAAGCCGTCAGCATCAATTGCACGCAGCTCGTTCTCAATCAGATCCCATTCGGGCTCATCGACAACCGTCTTGCCGGCAGCGCCCGCATCGGCCGTGTCCTCATAGGGGTCAATCATCTCGGCAAGCCCCGCCCATACGCCTCGATCGGTCATACGGTTGAAGCCAGAAAAACGAACGAACGGTCCCCGGAAGCGCTCTCGTGCCTCGCGGGCATATGCCAGATTTGCACCGGCACCCACCGGCTGCGACATCATAGAGACGCGAACCGTCAGCTCACCAGATTCCTCACGGCGAGCCATTTCGTCGGCAAAGCCGTAGTAGTCATCAAACGCCATCTCCTTGATGGCGGTAACGCCGCGCTCGTTAAGCATGCTCATGTAGTCCGAATACCCGGCACGCACCTCGGGCAGCGCGAGGAAATCGCTCATCATGCGCCAGATCTTCTCGGCATAGCATGCCTGGGGTGTAAAGCCGTATCGCGCACTGGCGGCAGCATTGAGAACGCAGGTCTCCGCACCCGGCGTAAAGCAGACGACAGGGATATCGCCAAAACAATCGTCAAACACAGCTGCCGTATTTGCGTTCTCGGCATCCGATGCCAACGCTTCGGGTAGGTTGTGGCCAAAAGCCGCCGCGCAATCCGGATGACCTTCTTTCCATGCACGCAAGAGCGACACGGCCTCTTTGGCATCGGCGATGCCGGACAGATCAGACCCCAACGTCCGCAGCGCCCAGCCCGTATAGAAGGTATGCACATCGATCAGGCCGGGCATGACGGTGCGGTCGCCCAGGTCAACTACCTCGTCCGCCTGGGTCAAATACGAAGCTACCTCGCACTTGGTGCCAACCGCCTCAATTCGATTGCCACGGACCGCTACGAAACCTTCAAACGGCAGGTCCCCCGTACCGGTAAAGACGCTCTTAGACGTCAGGACCGTCAAACAATCAGACATCACAACCACCTACACCGGAAGCATGCCAGAGATTGCCGTTACGATCAGGCCAAAGACGACCATGAAGATGAAGAATTTCCAAATGGTCTTCCACCATTGGCCAAACGAAATCTTAGCCACGGCAAGGCCAGCGACCGTCATGCCCGCCACGGGACTGATGGTGTTGATGGTCTGATTAGCAAACTGGAGCGCGGTAACGGCAGCTTCGGGATTGAGGCCCATAAGCTCGGTCAGCGGACCCATGACGGGCATGGTGAGCGCCGCAAGTCCAGAACTCGAGGGAACCAGCAAAGAGAGCAGGCCAAGGACGATATACATAAACGTGGTGTAGACGGCAGCGGGCGCACCGGCGAGCGCAGTAGCGAGCGCCTGGAGGATGGTGTCGATGATCATGCCGCCCTCGGCGATGACCAGAATGCCGCGAGCGATACCGATAACGATGGCGGCGTACGCAAAGTCGGCAATGCCTTTAACGAACTCCTCGGCGATCGTCTGCTGGTCAAGGCCGCCCAGGATACCGGCAAGCAAGCCCATACCAAGGAACACGGCGGAAATCTCATTCATGTACCAGCCCTGGGTAACAAGACCCCAGACGATAATGCCCATACCGCAGGCAAAATCGATAAGCACGAGCTTCTGACGGGTAGTGAACTCTTCCTCGATGGAGGCATCGGTCACGGAAAACTCAACACGCTTGAGCTTGTCGTCCTCGTACGTAATGGACGACTCGGGGTTTTTCTTGACGCGCATGGCATAGCGCATGGCCCATGCGATGCCAACGGCGGTAAAGATGACCCAAGAGATGGCGCGCAGCCACAGCTGAGGATTGCCCTCGATGCCGATAATGCCTTGGGCGATCAAAACATTGAACGGGTCGATGGTCGAAGCACAATATCCCAGGTTAGGACCAAGGAAGCAGATGATAAACGCCGTCATCGAGTCATAACCGATACCCATCATGATGGGAATGAAGATGGCATAGAACGGCAGGGCTTCCTCAGACATACCAAACGTAGTGCCGCAAATGGACAGCAACGTCATCGTGATGGGAATGATGAGGATGTCCTTGTTCTTGAGCTTTTTAATCACACGGCTCATGCCGGCATTCAAAGCGTTGGTCTTGGTGATGACTGCGAACGATCCGCCAATCAATAAGACGAACGCAACGACGTCGGCAGCCTCCTGGATGCCCTTAGTAGGCGCTTGCAGGACCGCGAAGATATCCTGGCCCAGGTTGATGGTCTCGCCGGTCTCGGAATCGGTGTAGTTCTTATCGACCTGTTCATAGGTTCCAGCAACGGCGACTTCACGCTCGCCCGCCGCTGTCGAAATCGTCTTGCGCTGATACTGACCAGAGGGAACGATCCAAGTCAGGACCGCAAAGACAACGATCAGCAAGAACATGATCGTATAGACATGCGGTAATTTGAACTTAAAACGTCTGTTTGTCTTCTTCGCCTTCGTATCTGACATAGATACCTCCAAAGAACTCGAGACTGCATCACATCTCGCTTCAACGCTTGCACAAGGCAAACGTTCTATGACGTTCTATAGATTACCAGCAGCTTTTCTTGTCATCAAGATAATTTCAAACTGATTGCCGCGACGCGGTTGAACGGTTGCGTTCGCGCCGTGAACGGTATGGAGACGCCCGGTGAGATGATCAACCGGGCGTCTCCATTCGCAATGTCCTAGATGTCAAAAACGTAGCGAGACCCAACGATCCGCTGACGACCGATGATAAACGGCCGCCGCTGCTCATCGAAAAAGAAGGCTTCCATATAAAACAAGGGTTCGCCAACGGGAACTGCCAACAGTCGAGCGACCTCGGGCGACGCGCACGCGATCTCGAGCGTGCACGGGTCGGTAAACGCGGGCGTGCGGCCCGTCCGGTTGCGCACGAACTCAAAAATGGATTGGTTAGATAGAGGTGCCGTTGATAGATAGGCGTTGTCCTCGTAAACATATATGTTGTTCTCGAGCATGACAGGGACGCCATCGGCAGTGCGCACGCGCTCAACGCAAATCAAGTCAGTTCCAACGGGAACACCAAAGAACTGCGCTTCGGTAGAATCCGCCGGCAGTATCTTTCTCGAAATGACGCACGCCCCCGGCTCCATTCCGTTAACGCGGCATGCGTCCGAAAAACTCTGGACGTCATCCTTCTGGCGAATCTTGCGCTTAAGCTTGGGGGCATTGACAAACGTGCCTTTCCCCTGCCGCTTCGTTAGATAGCCCTGCTGGACGAGCTCCTCAATAGCGCGTCGCACGGTAACGCGGCCAACTTTATAGCTCTCAGCCAATTCGAATTCGTTGGGTATCCGCGCGCCCGCCTTGTAGGCACCGGAGTTAATTTCGTTTTTAATGATATCGATAACCTGTTGGTACAGCGGTATCGCTGCTTTACCGTCAGTTAGCCCTTCAGTCGGTGGCATATACCCTCTCCCAGCACAATTAAGTCTAAAGCGGGCCCAAGGGCATTCAGCAAGCCCTTAAGCCCGCATTAGCATTAAGTATGCTTGCTGCCGCACCAAAATGTCGGGTATTTACTCATCTGACCCGAAAAACGCGCAACTACCGCGCTCCTAAGAAAGCGTGAGCAGCTCCGGCAGCTGGTCGATAATCTTGTCCGCGGCATCCTGGCTAAAGCCAAAGCGTTCCTCGCGCTTGGCAATGACTGTCAGGCCGGCTCGCTTGCCGGCAGTGATGCCAGGCACCGAATCCTCGACGCAGCAGCAGCGATTCGCGGGCAGCCCCAGCAGGTCCAGCGCATGCAGGTAGATGTCGGGCTCGGGCTTGCTCTCCTTAAACTGCTCGCCACTCACCACATGCTCAAAGGCATCCGACAGCCCGCATGCGTTGAGCACTTCCTCGATGCTATCCATGGGAGACGAGCTGGCAAGCGCCACGCGAACGCCACGGCGCGGCAGCTCTCGAATCGTATCCACGGCGCCTGGGTTAATCAAAGCCTGATAGTCGCGCGGACGCTTATGCGCCCACTCGTCCCAACGGGCCAACGCTTCCTCGCCAGTTAAATGCCCCTTACCGGCGCGCTCAAACCAATCGACCAGCATACGCAGGAAGAACTGATGCGAGGTACCGACCTGTCCGTTCAACTCCTCTTGAGTCAGGTTAAGCCCAAGCTCCTTGGCAAACGCGGCAGTCTCGCCCAGGTAGTAATACTCGGTATCGACAATCACGCCGTCCATGTCAAAGATAACGGCGTCGAACGGAAATGCGGACACGGCACCCTCCCTAACAAAAGGACGCCCGCGAGCAGGCGCCCGAATCATGCATTAATCGGCGATTCTAGCCCAGCAGCTTATCCAGCGCCACCGCAATACCATCTTCGTTGTTATTGGCGGTCACCATCTGGGCTACAGCCTTAACCTCATCGACGGCGTTGCCCATGGCAACACCGGTGCCGGCCCACTCAATCATAGACTCGTCGTTCTGGCCGTCGCCAAACGATACGACCTCGCTGGCATCGATGCCGAGCTTGGGCAGGGCGCCCTCGAGCGCACGGGCCTTGTCGATACCGGGCGCCGTGTACTCAAAGTACCAGTCGGCCGTAAACATGCCCGAAAGCGTCTGGGTAAAGGGCGCATACATCTCCTCGTAATGCGCCTGCAGGTAGGTCGGATCGCCCGCGGTGAGTAGCTTGTCCACGGGATAAGCATCAGCGACCTCATGCAGGCTCTCCACCTCGCGAATCTTAAGATCGCACGCGTCGCGCTCATACTTGACGATATTCTTCTGCGAGCCGTCAGGCAGCGTGATCATGCAATGGTACGAATCCTCGACGTGCAGATCGCGACCGAGCGAAATCATAGGGATCACGTCAAAATTACGCAGGTGATCAATCAGGCGATGCAGTTCGTCAGCCGGCATGGCCTGGTCAAAAAGGACCTCATCGGTCTGGGCATCGACGACGTGAGCGCCGTTAAAGGCCACCAGCAGACCGTCATGGTTTTGAAGGTCGAGCTCCTGCGCCAAGGCGTGCAGCCCCCATGCGGGACGGCCCGAAGCCAAAATGAGCTTAATGCCCGACTCCTGCGCCGCGAGCAGCTTCTCGCGCGTACGCGGGCTGATCACCTTCTGATCGTTGGTAAGCGTACCGTCGATATCCATTGCGATGGCTTTAATTGCCATATGTGCCTCCTTGCATCGTTTTTATCGCGCACTATCTTATCCGAGCCGGGGCACGTTCGCACAGTGCGCGTATGACGGTTGCAAAACCACCCCATTTGAAACAAAGGCAAAAAAGTACTTGCAAAGACGCGTTCCGACATATAAGTTGATAAAAGACCGCCGTTGCGGTTTTAAGTAGATCGAGCATATAAAGTTTGAGTTTTAGCGTGTAAGAGAAAGAAGATCGGCAAAGTACAACCCCAAACGCAATGACAACTTAATGAGGTAACTGCCACATGTGAGGCACCCAGGGCATTGCTGTCTCGATTTTGAGCACGATGCCTTCCGCCTTGCATGGGCCGTTCCATCCCGCCCCTGCAGCAACCGCCTCACGGGCTCATTGAAAACCGCATAGCACCCCAACGTCAGCACATCACCCACGGCAAGCACATCACTCACGACAACCAACACATCAACAAACAGCACGAACATCAACCGATTGGAGAAGCTATGACAAACCACCACGCTGAAGACGACGATAAGAAAAGCATTCTGGATGCCCGCATTGAGCGAGCATATGCAAACGAATATGACGCCGCCTTTGCCGCCGCGACCATCAAAAACTACGCGTCGCTACCGCTCGCGACGATCTTGGCCGACCACCCTCAACTGCTGAAGCGCTGCACAAAGATCATGGGCGACCCCGACATTCGCAAGCTGACAGACCCCTATGCCCCAAAACGCGACAACGATTCGTACGTTCTTACCGTAGGCTGCCTAGCCCATATGCTTACGGCGCTCGACACGAAACTCAAGCTCGAATGGGAACCCGACGAGCGTCATGAACTCGAAAGCAAGCGGAACACCCTGCGCACCGCACTGTTCCTTCCGTTGGACGGCCTCAAGCGCTGCAACGTCGAGCTCAATACACAGGCGCGGCAAAAGCCCGGGACCACGGGGCAGAAAACTCCAAGACCCCATGCGGCCATCGTCGACCGCAACCGATATAACCGCATGACCGCGCACTTTTCCGCCGAGGGAGCAGCCATAAGGACGCTGATCGATCTGCTGTGCCTCCTGAGCATCAACGAGCTATTTGAGGGCTATCTCGCCCTTGTTCCCGCGACGGCACCCAAGTCGGTAGCAAAGATCATCGAGACCTGCAGACGCCAGTTTGAGCGCCATCGCAATGGCAGCGAGATGAACGCCAGCATCGCGCAGTACTACGCGGCTCATTACAAAAATGACGGATGTGCCCCTGTCGAGCATCAGCTGCGGCTCGCCTACACCACGCCCGCCGCAACGCTCCATCGCTTTGGAGCCCTTGGCGTTTGCGAGCCGCACGAACAGGCAGCCTGCCCCACAACCGAGCTCGATCTCAGGCTCGGACGAACCCTGTAGCCCGCCAGCCCCTCCGCGGGCAACAATCCTATTCCACAACACAACCAACAGAAAGGAGTCCTCATGGACACCAATCATTCCCCCATCATCAGCCCCCTCACCATGCGTGAATCCGCCCGAGGTATCACGCTCACCAGCATTTACGATGAGATGCTCGCCCGTCGCGAGCTCTCCGTCATGGGAAACATCGAAACCCCGATGGCCCACGACCTATGCCAGCAGATCCGCCTGCTCGATGCCACCGACCCCAGCCGCCCCATCACCATATTTGTCGCCAGCGCCGGCGGAAGCGTGCGATCGGGTCTTGCGATCTATGACGCCATGCGCCTCGCATCGTGCCCCATCCGCACCGTCTGCCTGGAATTCGCCGCGTCCATGGGCGCCGTAATCTTTATGGGCGGCGACGATCGACGTATGGCGCCCCATGCAGAGCTCATGATTCACGACCCACTGATCCCCCAGGGGGCAGGCGGTTCGGCACTTGCGCTGCAGGAAACCAGCCGGCGTCTCATGCAGACCCGCAAGACCCTCACGCAAATCCTCTCGGACCGCAGCGGCCTCACGCCCAAGCGCATCCAGTCCCTCACTGCAAAAGACACCTACCTTTCGGCCGAGCGCGCCGTCGAGCTCGGCTTTGCCCACGAAATCCTCTCGACCACCAAGGAGGTCGCCCATGTCTAACCTCGCCAGCCGCCTCGCCGCATCTGAGTCCGCATCGTCCACCATCCTCGCCAAGGATCGAACGCTTTCCTGCGACACCCGCCAAACGGGACTCAACAACAATGCACTTGTGATCGGCCCCTCGGGAGCCGGCAAGACCCGAAACGTCCTCAAGCCCAACCTGCTGCAAATGAACGCAAGCTACATCGTGCTCGACACCAAAGGCACGCTCTGTCGCGAAGTGGGACCCGTGCTGGCAGCCCACGGTTACCGCGTGCAATGTCTCAACTTCGCCGACCTCAACACCGTCCCGGTCCTTGCGCCCGGCATCGAGCGCTGCGGCTACAACCCCCTGAGGCACATTCGCCGCAAGGCGGACGGCAGGCCCAACCAGCAGGACATCCTCTCGGTGGCAAAGGCCATCTGCCCCATCGAGGACAACAACCAGCCTTTTTGGGATCATGCGGCGGCAAACCTGCTGTCGTGTCTTATCGCCTACGTCACCGAACAGCTACCCGCCGACGAGCAGACGATCAGCTCGGTCATCAAGCTGATCGAGCACCTGCAGGACGGTGCCACGGGTCGATTGTTTGACGACCTGATCACGACCGACCCCCAAAGCTATGCCCTCTCGCTATGGCGGCGCTACGCCATTACGCAAAATGCCGAGCGCATGCACGCGAGCATCGTCGGCATCCTTGCCGAAAAGGTCATGTGTCTGGGATTCGACGGTGCGGCACGGCTCTATCGTCAGTGCCATCAGGTGGACTTCGCTTCCATGGGACACACCCCCTGCGCCCTGTTTGTAACCGTGAGCGATATTGACCGCAATCTCGATCCCCTGACCGGCCTCTTTATTTCGCAGGCGTTTATGGGCCTCATTCGTGAGGCCGATAGGCAGCCCGACGGCAGCCTGCCCGTGCCCGTGCGCTTTATGCTCGATGACTTCGCAAATCTGCAGATCCCCCAGATCGACAACGTGCTCTCGATTATCCGAAGCCGCAACATCTGGGCAACGCTGCTGCTGCAGTCGACCAACCAGCTCGATGCGCTCTATGGCGAGGCACGCGCACGCTCCATCATGGGCAACTGCGACACGCATCTGGTGCTGGCGTTCCAGGATCCCGAGAACGCCCGGGTGTTTTCCGACCGCGCCGACGCACTGCCCAGCACGCTCATGGCGACGCCGATCGATCGCTCGTGGCTCTTTGTACGCGGTCGCACTCCCGAACAGGTCGAGCGCTTTAGGCTCGAAGACCATCCGCTCTACGGGGAGCTGCCCGAGGCGCAGCGAGGCCATGCGGAGACCGAGATCTAGGCGCAGGGTTCTCGCAGCGCGCGGCGCCCCGGCGATGTTCCACAAAGGCCGTGCGCCCCGGGACCACGGCAAAGCAAAGGGGCCCGCATCCGATAGGATACGGGCCCCTGACTATAAGGCGCGATGCGTTAACAACAGCGACTACTTGCGATGCGCGCGGTAGAACTCGATGAGCGCCTGGGTCGAAGCGTCCTGCTCGGCCTTGGCGGCGTCCTGGGAGATGGCCGGGGTGATCTGCTTGGCAAGCTGCTTGCCCAGCTCGACGCCCCACTGGTCGTAGGAGTCAATGCCCCAGACCGTGCCCTCGACAAACGTGATGTGCTCGTACAGGGCGATGAGCTCGCCGAGTGCGAACGGGGTCAGCGTGTCGCCGAAGATCGAGGTCGTCGGACGGTTGCCCTCAAAGCAGCGGGCCGGGACGATCTGCTCGGGCGTACCCTCGGCGCGCACCTCATCGGCCGTCTTACCAAAGGCAAGCGCCTTGGTCTGGGCCAGGAAGTTGCCCAGGAACAGCTCGTGCACGTCCTGACCGCTGTCGGTCGCAGGGTTGGCGGTATTGGCGAAAGCGATAAAGTCGGCCGGGACCACCACGGTGCCCTGGTGCAGCAGCTGGTAGAAGGCGTGCTGACCGTTGGTGCCGGGCTCGCCCCAGAAGATCTCACCGGTATCGGAGGTCACAGCGCTGCCGTCCCAGCGGACATGCTTGCCGTTGGACTCCATGGTGAGCTGCTGCAGGTAGGCCGGGAAGCGGTGCAGATACTGGCAGTACGGAAGCACGGCGTGGCTCTTGGAGCCGAAGAAGTTGACGTACCAGACGTTGAACAGGCCCATCAGCGCGACGGCATTGTTCTCGAGCGGCGTATTGCAGAAGTACTCGTCGATGGCGTGGAAGCCCTCGAGGAACTGCTGGAAACGCTCGGGGCCGAGCACGACGATCAGCGACAGGCCCACGGCGGAGTCGACGGAGTAGCGGCCGCCGACCCAGTTCCAGAAGCCGAAGGCGTTGGCCGGGTCGATGCCGAACTCGGCAACTTTCTCCAGGTTGGTGGAGACGGCGACGAAGTGCTTTGCCACGGCCTCGGCGTTCTGCTCATCGGAGCCATCGATGGCGCCCTGAGCCTTGAGCTGCTCGAGCATCCAGGTCTTGACCTCGCGGGCGTTGGTGAGGGTCTCGAGCGTGGTGAAGGTCTTGGAGACGATGATCACGAGCGTGGTCTCGGGATCCAGACCCTTGAGCTTCTCGGCCTGGTCGTTGGGATCGATGTTGGAGATATAGCGGCAGTCGATACCGGCGTCGGCGTAGGGACGCAGGGCCTCGTAGGCCATGACCGGGCCCAGGTCGGAGCCACCGATGCCGATGGACACCAGGTGCTCGATCTTCTTGCCGGTAACGCCCTTCCACTCACCGGAGCGCACGCGCTCGGCGAAGGCATACATGCGGTCGAGGACCTCGTGCACGTCGGCGACGACATCCTGGCCGTCAACGATGAGCTGGCCCTTCTCGCTTGCCGGGCGGCGCAGCGCGGTGTGCAGGACGGCGCGGTCCTCGGTGGTGTTGATGTGCTCGCCGGAGAACATGGCGTCGCGGCGCTCCTCGAGCTTCACCTCGCGGGCAAGATCGCACAGCAGCTTGACGGTCTCATCGGTCACAAGGTTCTTGGACAGATCGAAGTGCAGGTCACCAGCGTCAAAGCTCAGCTTGTTCACGCGCTCGGCATCGGCGGCGAACCAGGCCTTGAGGTCGATACCTTCGGCCTCGAGCTTCTCCTGATGAGCCTCGAGCGCCTTCCAAGCGGCAGTCGACGTAGCATCGATAGGTGCGGCAACAGTTGCCATAAAGTCCTCCTCAGCATACGGGCGCACGCCTCCATGCGCCCGGACATTCAGATGCCACTATTCTAGCGCAGGTCAAGACTACAATCAGCGAGCGTTGCCAATCGGCCCCCCAAACGGCAACCGACCAAAAAGGGACAGGTTTATTTTGGCAGGTCAAACGCTTTACCAACCAAAAATAACCCGTCCCTTTATGGCAAATATCAGGCCGCGGCGCAGACGCTACCGAGCAACTCGCGCAGAGGAGACCCGATGCCCTCCAGCAGTTCGGGCGCGATAATGGCAAAAACCGGAACCTCGCCGGTGCCCACGACAGCAGGTACCTTGCCCTCCGAGACAATACATCCATAAGGGACAAAACCGTCTTCGCCGGCATCGAGCACCGCCATGCGACGCGCGAGTTCGCGCGCAAAGCCGGCGGTATCGGCATCGCCGATCGCCAGGACAAAGTCCACGCCTTCGTCGGTCGCCTGGGCCACGGCTTCGTCGATCAGCTCGTCTCCCCCGTCGCCCTCAACCGAGCCGCAGCGGAAAAGTACACGCTCGAGTAGGGCTCGATCAAGCGAGCCAAGTGCCGCCGAGACAAGCTCATCGCGCGTATGCTTGTCACCGCCCAGCACGACCAGCGCCTTGGTGCCACCGTAGTGAGCGACCAGTCGTCCACACCAGCGAGCCACGTCTCCATCCGCAACAAGGCGCGTCGGCATACCAAACCCATAGTTGACCATCGTATCCACAACCCTTCCGTGCATGTAGGTGGCACCAATCGTTAGGCTCATGCTACGAAGCGAGGTTTTCCGAGCTGTTTCGCACTCTTTAGAGCTGCGTTAAAACCCGATGCAGCCGCACGGCCATACCTACCAAAACAAACCAGTCCCTTTTTGGCAGGTTTTGACGATGTCCGGACGAGCGGGTATTATCGAACATGCATTCGATAAGAACATGTGTTTGATGGGAGGCTCGGATGGCACACGAGCAGCACACCTACATCTGCATCGACCTCAAGACGTTTTATGCCAGCGTCGAGTGCGTCGATCGTGGGCTCGACCCGCTCACTACGTGCCTGGTCGTTGCCGACGAATCGCGCGGGCGCACGACCATCTGCCTCGCCATCACACAGGCCATGAAGGACCTCGGGATACACAACCGCTGCCGTCTGTTCGAGATTCCCGACGGTATCGACTACATCAAGGCCGTACCGCGCATGCAGCATTACATGGAAGTGTCGGCGAAAATCTACGGCATCTATCTGGAATACGTCAGTCCGCAAGACGTTCACGTCTATTCCATCGACGAATGCTTTATCGACGTGACGCCCTATCTAGACCTCTACCATACCAATGCCAAAGGCTTTGCCTGCATGTTGCGCGATGAGGTCCTCGCGCGCACCGGCATCACGGCGACGGTCGGCATCGGCCCCAACCTATTTCAGGCCAAGGTAGCGCTCGACATTACCGCCAAGCACGTACCCAGCCGCATCGGCATACTCGACGACGAGACCTTTCGCAAGGAGATCTGGCCCCATCGTCCCATCACCGATATCTGGGGCATCGGCCCCGGCGTGGCAGCCCGCCTCGAAAAGTACGGTGTCTACGATCTGATGGGTGTCGCCGCGCTCGACGAAAATCTGCTTTACGACGAGCTCGGCGTCAATGCCGAGTATCTCATCGACCACGCCTTCGGACGCGAGCCGACAACCATCGCGGATATCCAAGCCTATCGCCCACAGGCAACCTCAACTACCACAGGACAGGTGCTCTCGAAGGGCTATGTCTACGAGCAGGCCTACACTGTCTTGCGCGAGATGGTCGACAACGCCGTGTTGGACTTAGTCGATAAGCACGTGGTCTGCGACAGCATCTCGCTCTTTGTGGGTTATGCGAGCGAACGAGCCGACATACGCCGCCTCGACGCCAGCGGCACAGCGCAATATGTGGACGGATGCGGGCACCTGCGCTCGAGCACGTCGAGCATCGTGCCCACCGCAACCACCGGCCCCGAGCTCGCACCCCGTGCGCCCAAGCCCGTCCAGCGCGATGACGAACAGCGCCGCCTGGTGCGCGAGGCACAGGCAATCGATGGCATCTTTGTGGGAGAGCATGGCGGCAAACCGCGCGGTGGCTATGCCGCTCTCTTCGCGCACTCCAACGCTTCGCGAAAGCTGCCCGAGCGCACCAATTCGTTTAAGAAGATCATGGGCTATTTCGATGAGCTCTGGGCGCAGACCGTCGATCCCAAACGACCGGTCAAGCGCATCAACCTGGGATTTGGCAACCTCATGCCCGAGGAATTTGCCACCATCGACCTATTCAGCGATATCGAGGCCGATGAGCGCGAGCGCAACCTGGCGCGCGCCGTCCTGGCCGTGAAGGGCAGGTACGGCAAGAACGCGCTCGTCAAGGGATTAAGCTTCACCACCGGCGCCACCGCACGCGAACGCAACGATCAGGTAGGAGGACATCGTGCCTAAGTCCCAACAACAGCCGATGCGGCCACCGACACCTTTTGAACGCTTAGCGGACCCCGAGGGAAGACGTCGCTCCGCCGACCCAAAGCTCACCGCCAACGGCGCCGTCCGTGCCGGCCGTGCCGCGCAGTTTATGCCCTTTGCCGCCCTCACGGGATACTACGAGCTTGTGCGTAAACAAGAGATCAGCGCCGAGCCAAAATGCGA
>CABSBA010000015.1 GCA_902475825.1 uncultured Collinsella sp.
GAGAGCACTTAATGTGCTCTCCGTGCGAGCAGGACTGCCCGAGCAGGCAACCTTACGTTCCGCGTCGCCGGGCAGACGAACCAGTTAAGACGCGCCGTTACTTAATCTTGGTCGTACCCGGTGCCAGGTTGGGGTCGGTTTCGTTGGCCTCGGTCTGGAAGTGCTCGGTGTACACGTTCTTGCCGTCGCGGAACATCTCGTAGTACTGCATCTTGGCGTAATCCTCGCGTGCCTTGGTGGCTGCTGCGGCCTCGGCGTCGTCACCGGTGACGTTGGAGGAGAGCGCCCAGCGCAGGCTGGCGTCCTCGTAGCCCACCGAGTTAATGGCGGGCAGCGACTCGCGCAGCGTCATGTGCGCTTTCTGGTAGTCGGTCAGCGGTGCGCCGATCAGCTGCATGAGCTGGGTAGACAGGTAGTTGGTGGACAGGTCGTCGACCTCGCTCGTCTGGTCGCAGCCGGCAACGTCGTAGTTAGCCCAGATGATGTAGTCGGTCTGCCACAGACGTTCCTGGTGCGTGGCATCATCCTCGCCGGTAAACCACTTATCGTTGAACTTGGACGGGAAGAACGGCTGGTGATCGCCCCAGAACACCACGACCACCTTGCGGTCGAGCTTGCTCAAGGCGTTGAGGAAGTAGTGCAGCGCCTGGTCGGACTGCTCGATGCACGAGACATACTCGTCGACATCGGAGAGCGTGCCGTCCTCGACGGTCTTGGCGTCCAGATCGGTCGTGTCGATATTCAGGTGCATCTGCTTATCGACCGGCAGCAGGCCCGTATCGTAGCCCGAGTGGTTCTGCATGGTCACATCGAAGATGAACTGCGGATCGGCGTTCTGGTTGAGCAGCTCAAGAATCTTGTCGTAGGTCGCCTGGTCGGTCACCATACCGCGCAGGGTTTCGGCTCCCTGGAAGTCGTTGATGGACAGGAACTGGTCAAAGCCAAAGTCCTTGTACACGTTCTCGCGGTTCCAGTTGGTTGCGTGGTTGGGGTGCATGGCCGTGGTGGAATAGCCGAGCGACTTGAACTGCTCTGCCAGATTCCCGGTCGTTTCCATGTTGTAGATGGTGTAGGGGTACACGCCCGAGCCCAGGTTGGCCATGGAGTTGCCGGTCATAAACTCAAACTCGGTATTGGCGGTGCCGCCGCCGTAGGCGCTCACGTAGAGCTTGCCGCGGCTGAGGCAGTTGGACAGGTTCTTAAAGTACTGCGGGCCCTCGTAGCCGGCGCGCATGTTCTGGTAGATGGATAGGTCCGAGAAGGTCTCGTTCATGATGGCGATGACCGTGGGCTTCTCGCTGTCGAACTGCTCCTTTGCGGCGGCGCGCTCGTCGCTCTTGGCCGCGTCGGACTTGTCGTA
The DNA here is from genome assembly GCA_902475825.1 of uncultured Collinsella sp. Classification (GTDB taxonomy): domain Bacteria; phylum Actinomycetota; class Coriobacteriia; order Coriobacteriales; family Coriobacteriaceae; genus Collinsella. The sequence goes on from CABSBA010000015.1 coordinate 1,361, forward strand.
GGCCTTGGCGTACTTTTTGAGCGTGGCCTTGGCATCGTCGACGGAGTAGTCGGCGGGTTTGGGCGGCTTGATGGACTGCGCTGCGCTAATGAAAGCGGGCAGGTAGCCCTCGCGCCAGTAGCTTTCGAGCGGGCGCCAGGTGTAGACGGTGATGCCGAGGGTGTTGTAGTAGTCGATAAGCGTGACATGCGCGGTCACGCCGCCCAGGCACAGCACCGCCACGAGCAGGTTGGTGAGCAGGATGCGCTTGGCGTTGGCGGTGCCCTTCTGGCGATGCGGCGCGATCAGGCCGGCGTACTCGCACAGCAGCATGGCGATGGCGGTAAAGCTCATGGACAGCACGCAGAACAGCGAGATGGAGAAGGTGTAGCCGTTGCCGGCGACCGCGGCGGCGGTGGAGATGGCCGAAAGGTCGCCCGGCTGGATGGGCATGGATTTAAACGTGATGACGAAGAACTCGGCAATGCCCAGGACAAAGAGGGCAAAGGCCAGGACCGCGGGAGCTGCTCCGTGACGCTGGAACAGGAAGAACAGGCCGACCATGAGCGTGGTGATGATGGCCCACTCGAGCAGGATGCACAGGGGGTAGACCCAGGTAAAGTCGTGGTTGGACGAGACCTCCATGCCCAGCAGCGCAAAGACGCCGGCAAGCAGCAGGCACAGGACGGCGGCGACGAGTGGCTTGCCCACAAAGGCGCCGCGCAGGCGGGCGAGCTTGCCGGTGGGGGCGGGGGCGTCGGGCCCGGCGAACGCAAAGACGCGCGGGGCGATGCGGTCGCGTGCGATGCTGGCCCAAGCGCAGCCGGTGAGGATGGCGTTGGTCAGGATGAGCATCACAAAGGCGAGCGGCTCGTTTTGGGCGACGAGGCCAATGGCGCCCCAAATGGTCAAAAAGACCTGGAACAGGCCGAAGGCGACGCTCCACCCAAGAGCGCTTTTGGCAACGGTGCCCGACTGAGCGCGAATGGCCTTGGCCTCGCGCAAGACAAGGTAGACGGTCGCCGCAAGACCGACGAGCGAGATGGCGGCAGCGAACATGCTGAGACTCCTCACAAACTTAAAACCTACGAAAGCGGGGGTTTACCCGATTGTTACCAAGATATGCGCTGCAATTGGTGTCTGCGCACAACAACCAGCCATATTAACGCGCACGTGTGGCGGTGTGGCGCAATGTAGTGGCGACCTGCGCGATAATGGACGGGAATTACACGGAAACGTAAAGGCTTCTTAAAGAATTAGCGAGGATAGAGCTATGGGCGAGCAGGTTTGTATGACGGGCGCCGAGTACTGCGGCGGAGCTGTGGGCGTGGACGCGGGCGGCTATCCGGTCGAGACTACGGGCAACGCGGCGCTTGACATCTTGGAACACCGCTCGTCCACGCGTGCTTTCGCGCGCGATGACAGCGACCGTCCCGTAGCGGTGACCGACGAGCAGCGGGCGGCGATCTTGCATGCGGCGAGCCGCGCACCGTCGGCGGGCGCCATGATGATGTATTCCATCGTGAGCATTCGCGAGCAGGCTACGCTGGACCGTCTGGCTGACCTGTGTGACCACCAGCCCATGATCGCCAAGGCGCCCTGGGCACTAATATTTGTGGTCGACTATGCCAAGTGGATCGATCTGTTTGAGCACGTGGGCTGCTTTGAGCCCGAGTTCGTCGAGCGCACGGGCAAGGCGCCCCGCCGTGCGCCGGGTTTGGGCGACTTTGCCATCGCGGCCCAGGACGCCGTGATCGCCGCGCAAAACGCCGTGGTTGCCGCCGAGGCCCTGGGGCTGGGAAGCTGCTACATTGGCGACATCGTGGAGAACGCCGAGGAAGTCGCCGAGCTGCTCGATCTGCCGCCCTATACCATGCCGCTGTCGATGCTCATCATCGGCACGCCCCGTAAGGAGCGCCCGGCAATCGCGCACCCCGTGGTGAACCTGGTGCACGAGGAGCGCTACTGCCGCGCGGATGCCGCGACCATGGACGCGCAGGTGGCCGAGATGGACGCAATGTTCCGTCCGCATGCCCGCGAGGTGGGGGAGCGCGTCGTGGACATCTATACCCGCAAGCACACGAGTCCCTTTATGGCCGAGATGAGCCGATCCATGGAGTGGTGGTTCAAAAACTGGCTTGGAAAATGACGAATGTGACAAAGGGGCAGTCCCTTTGTCACATTCCATATCGCCGCGGTGGCCTAAAGGCCGTATAAATGTTTATTTAGCTGGGAAAACAGTGCATTAAAACATGGGCCGATTACCTATAATCCCTTCGAACATTAAAGTTGGGAGGAAACCGGCTTATGGAACAAAAGGCCAAGGAGGCAGCCTCGCACGCTGCGATTCCTGTGAGCATCTCGGCGATGCTCGTCACGCTGGGCGTGGTGTACGGCGATATCGGCACCAGCCCCATGTATGTAACCAAGGCGCTCGTTGCCGGCAACGGCGGCATCGGAAGCGTCACGGAGGAGTTCGTGCTCGGCGCGCTCTCCCTTGTCGTGTGGACGGTCACGTTGCTGACCACCATCAAGTATGTGCTCATCTCGCTGCGCGCCGATAACCATGGTGAGGGCGGCATCTTTGCCCTGTACAGCCTGGTCAAGCGCTGCGGCAAGTGGCTTATCATCCCCGCCATGTTGGGTGGCGCCGCGCTGCTCGCTGACGGCATCCTGACGCCTGCCGTTACCGTTACCACGGCCATCGAGGGCCTGCGCACCATCCCGGCGGTCCATGCCGTGCTGGGCGATGACCAGGGCCGCGTCGTCGCCATTACGCTCGCCATCATCATCGTGCTCTTCTTGGTACAGCGCATCGGTACGGCCAAGATCGGTCACGCCTTTGGCCCCATCATGACGCTGTGGTTCCTGTTTCTGGGCGGTACGGGTCTGTTCTTTGTCTTCCAGCACCCCGCCGTGCTGCTGTGCCTCAACCCGGTGCGCGGCATCGCCTTTTTGCTGAGCCCCAACAACCACGCGGGCATCATGATTCTGGGCAGCTGCTTCCTCGCCACCACCGGTGCCGAGGCGCTCTACTCCGACATGGGCCACGTCGGCCGCGGCAACATCTACGCTACCTGGCCGTTCGTTAAGTGCTGCCTGCTGCTTTCCTATATGGGCCAGGGCGCTTGGCTTATGAACAACGCTGCCAACCCCGAGCTCATGGGCATTGCCGACCTCAACCCGTTCTACCAGATGCTCGCCCCGGGCCTGCGCCCGTTTGCCGTCGGCCTTTCCACCGTTGCGGCCATCATTGCCTCGCAGGCGCTCATCACCGGCGCATTCTCGCTGGTGTCCGAGGCCAGCCGTCTGGACCTCATGCCGCACATGCAGGTCTTCTACCCTGCCGAGACCAAGGGCCAGCTCTACATCCCCATGGTCAACAACGTCATGCTCGTAGGCTGCGTCATCGTGGTGCTGCTGTTCCAGAACTCGGCGCATATGGAAGCCGCCTACGGCCTTGCCATTACGCTGACTATGATGTGCACCACGCTGCTGCTCTTCTTCTACCTGCACGAGGAGCGCAAGCTCAAGGTTGCTCCGTGGATCTTCGCGGCCTTCTTCCTTTTGCTCGAAGGCTTCTTCTTCGTGAGCTCACTCACCAAGTTCTTCCACGGCGGCTACTTCACCATCCTCATGGCTGCACTCATCATGGGCATTATGGTGTGCTGGTACAACGGCACGGCGGTCGAGCAGCGCCAGTTTACGCTGCTGCCGCTGCGCAGCTACCTGCCGCAGCTCAAGCGCCTGCGCGACGACGACCGCTACGAGCGCATGAGCGACAACGTCGTGTACCTGACCAAGGACACCCATACCGACTACATCGACCGCGATATCGTCTATTCGATCTTGGACAAGCATCCCAAGCGTGCCCGCGCCTGGTGGTTTGTGAATGTCGAGACCATGGACGAACCGCACACCTTTGCCTATTCGGTCGAGACGTTCGGCACCGATTACGTGTTCCGCGTGCATCTGTACCTGGGCTACAAGATCAACCAGCGCGTCAATGCCTACCTGCGTCAGGTCGTTCAGGACCTGGCTGCCACCGGCGAGCTGCCGCCGCAGACGCATGACTACTCGGTCTACAAGGATCCGGGTAACATCGGCACGTTCAAGTTCGTCCTGATCCGTAAGCTTCTGGCGCCCGAAAGCGATGTGGAGCCGAGCGAGCGTACGGCTATCACGCTCAAGTACATCATCCGCCGCGCCGCCGGCACGCCTGCGCGTTGGTACGGCCTGGAGAACTCCAACGTGAGCTTTGAGTACGTGCCGCTGTTCACCAAGTTCAAGGCCGTGAACAAGATGCAACGCCTGGCTCCCAACGAGCGGCCGTAGTCGACGCTCGAGGTTTGTCTGCGAACGGGCGGGCTTGTAATGACGGGGATTGAGTCCTGGGAGGAAACCATGGATGCAAAGGTGCTTGACGGTTGCGATTTTGCTGCCGAGCTGGCGCGTGAGGCGCGCGTCGACGCCGCCGAAGATCGGTTCTTTACGAATCGTGCCAACATGGACATGGCCGACCGCGTGATCTCGATCGTGGCACTGGTATTTGGAGCGGTGTGCGTGTGTGCCCTGCTCGCGCACGTGCTGTTTGTCTAGCGACCGCCGGTTGCAAAGGCTATACACTTGGAACCACCACAAGGGAAACCACCACAAAGGTGCCTGTCCCTTTGTGGTGGTTTTTGTTTTCGAGAGAGGGGCGGGGCGCTGATGGACGTCCGTACGGACGGCGATATTGCCGATAACTTTTGGTGGCGGCGCACAACGCTGACGCGCCGCACTCCTCTGTATGACGCTTGCGTATCGGTGGGGCTGTTGGTCGCGGCGACGATTGTGGGTGCGCTGCTCGACCATCCGGGTCTCGCGCCGAGCATCATGATCGTCTATGTGTTCGCCGTTCAGCTGTGCGCATTCTTTACCTGGAGTCGCCTGTATTGCTTGCTGAGCTCGGCTGCCGCCGTGGCGCTCTACAACTTCTTGTTTGTCGACCCGCGCTACTCACTGTCGCTTATCGACCACTTCTATCCCGGCATGTTCTTCATCATGTTTGTGGTTTCGCTCGTGTCGAGCTCGATTGCGTTGGCCCTGCGCCGCGCCTTGGCACAGGCTGCCGCCAGCGACCGCCGCACGCATATGGTGCTCGAGACCAACCGCATGCTGCAGCGGTGCGCCGATCAGCAGCAGATTGTCCATGCCATGGCAACGCAGCTGGCGCGTCTTTCGGGCTGTTCGGTCGTGTGGTATAGCGCCGACGCCGACGATGATGACCTGCTGCCGCGTGCGACGTACACGGCCGTGGGTGACGCCGCGCCGGTGCATGAACTGGCGCCGCAGATGCCGCCGCGGCTCTCGGCGTCCGCCTATGTGGGAACGCCGCTCGATGCTACGTTCGGCGGCTCGGCGTTTTACGGCATCTACCTGACGGTTCGCACAGGCGACGGCTTCGCGCGCTCGGGCGACCCCGCCTCGGTGGTGGGCGTGCTGGCTATCGTTGCCGAGCCCGACGTACTGACGCATGAGGAACGGACACTTGCCGATGCCATCGTGAGCGAAGGCGAGCTGGCGCTCGATCGCGCTCGCGCCATGGAAGCCCGCGAAGAAGCGGCGGTACTCGCCAAAAACGAACAGCTGCGCGCCAACCTGCTTCGTTCCATCTCGCACGACCTGCGCACGCCGCTCACCAGTATTTCGGGCAATGCCGACGTGCTGCTCGACCAGGGCTCGACCGGCACCGCCGTGCTCGACGCCCAAACGCGCCGCGGCCTGCTCCTGTCCATTCGCTCGGATGCGCAATGGCTCAACGCCACCGTCGAGAACCTGCTCGCCATCACCAAGCTCGAGGGCGGCGGCATGCGCCTGTCGACCACGCTCGAGCTCATGGACGATATCGTCGAGGAGGCGCTGCGTCACGTGAACCCTGCCGTGCGCGAGCACGACCTTAAGGTTGTGGCGTGCGATGAACCGGCGCTCGTCAACGTCGATGCGCGCCTGATGGTGCAGCTGGTGGTCAATCTGGTGAACAACGCCATCACCTATACGCCCGCAGGCTCGCATATCATGATTTCGATTAGCGTCGACGATGGACGCGTGGCGTGCTCGGTTGCCGATGACGGTCCGGGTATTGCGCCCGAGGATCGCGAGCGCATCTTTGAGTCGTTCTACACCGCCAACCACGGTTTGGCCGACAGCCACCGAAGCGTGGGCCTGGGTCTTTCGCTTTGCCGCTCCATTGCGTTGGCGCATGGCGGTAGCATAGAGGTTGCCGCGGCGGATCCGCACGGCTCGGTCTTTACGATTGAGCTTCCCGCCGCCGATGTTTCGTTTGATAAGGAGTAGCGCTGTGCCGAACTCTGCCGTAAAACCGCTCATCTTGGTCGTTGAGGACGATCCCGCTGTCCGCAACCTTATCGTTGCCGCGCTCGAGACGCACGGCTTGCGCCATATGGCCGTGGAGACCGCCCATGCCGCCATCGCCGCCGCCTCGTCGCAGGCGCCGAGCATTGTGCTGCTCGATCTGGGCCTGCCCGATATGGACGGCGTCAAGGTGGTGGAGTCGGTGCGCGCATGGTCGGGCATGCCGATCATTGTGGTCTCGGCGCGCAGCGAGGATGCGGACAAGATTCGCGCGCTCGATGCTGGCGCCGACGACTACCTGACCAAGCCGTTTTCGGTCGAGGAACTGCTCGCGCGCATTCGCACGACGCTCAGGCGCCTTTCGTATGCGCAAACGGGCGGCGTTGCCTCCGAGGGCTCGTTCGATACCGGCGAGCTGCATATCGATTTTGATGCTGGCATCGCTACGATGGATGGCGAGGAGCTGCATCTGACGCCGATTGAGTACAAGCTCTTGTGCCTGCTGGCACATAACGCCGACAAGGTGCTGACGCACCAGTCTATCTTGCACGAGATTTGGGGTACGGCAACCAAGAGCGACCTGGCGAGCCTGCGCGTCTTTATGGGTACGTTGCGTAAGAAGATTGAGTCCGACCCCGCGCATCCGCGCTATATCCAAACGCACGTGGGTATCGGCTATCGCCTGGTCACCCAAGGCTAGATCGCCAACCACCATCCCAATATGAGTTGCGGTGAAATAGTTCCTGTTTGGCCCCTATTCTGCCGCATTTAGGAACTATTCCACCGCAACTTTGTTATTTGCCCTTGGGCTTGCTGGCGTAGAACTTCTTCTTTTTGGACTTGCCGGCGGGGGAGGGTTTGCCGTCGCCGCGCGGCCCTCGGTTGCCGGCCTGCGCGTGCGCGGGTACTGCCGCACGGGGCTTGCGGGCCTCGGGATTGCGCAGTTCCTCGGTTCGCTCTGCAATCTCCTCGGCGCTAAAGCCGACCTCGGCCATGGCGTCCTCGATGGGCAGGCGGCGCACGATATAGCAATGGTGCACCTTCTGATTGCGCGCGAAATCTTCGGGGATGGTCTGTGCCGTAATGTCCTCCAGCACCACGCCCACACGCGCGAGCTTGCGCGTCTCGGGGCGGAAGCCGCGCAGGTTGCAGCTAAAGATGGCATGGCCGCCCTGTGTGAGCAGGCGAGATACGCCGGCCAAAAGCTCAACATGGTCGCGCTGGACATCCCAGGTGCGGCGGCCCATCTTGGACGAGTTCGAGAACGTGGGCGGGTCGACAAAGATCAGGTCCCAGCGGTTGCGCGTCTGGCGCTGGTCGCGAATCCAGGCGAGCACGTCATCGCGCACAAAGTGATGCTGCGGCCCCACAAAGCCGTTCTGACGCATATTGCGCTCGGCCCAGTCCAGGTAGGTATTGGAAAGGTCGACCGTCACGGTCTCCTCGACGCCGCCGTCTGCCGCATAGCAGGTGGCGGTGCCGGTGTAGGCAAACAGGTTGAGGAAGCGGCGCGCCTGCTTGGCGTGCTCGCGCACTAGGTTGCGGGTGACGCGGTGATCCAGGAAGATGCCCACATCCAGATAGTCGTCAAAGTTGACGGCAAAGGTGAGCCCGCCCTCTTCGATGAGCGGCAGGCGACGGCGCGCGATGTTGGCGCGCTCGCCTGATGCGCCCTTACCGGCGCCCTGCTTGCCGTACTGCGAGCCGCCGCGCGAACGCATGCGGGCCTTGGCGTGCACGTGCTCGGCTGGGACATCCAGGATGCGCGGCGCGATGGCCAGAATGTCGAGCATACGAGCCTGGGCCAGTGCGGGGTCGATGGTCTTGGGCGCGGCGTATTCGGCGATGACGAGCCAGCGTCCCGGCGTCTGCGGGCAGCCCTCGTACAGATCGATGGCGGCGGAGTAATCGGGCAGGTCGGCATCGTAGACGCGGTAGCAGCTCACGCCCTCGCGCTTGGCCCACTTGCGGCGCAGGCGTGCGTTCTTGCGCAGGCGGTTAGCGAACTGCTCGGATTCGGGGATGAGCACGGGCAGCGGTTTGCCGTCGCCCAGGTCGAGCATGGCGGCAGGCTCGGGCATGGCGGGGGCGGTGGCTTCGTCGTTGGCTTCGTTGGCATCCGCAACCTCGGCCTCGGCATCCGTGCTGGTCGCAGCCTCAAACGCTGCGGCGGCGTGGTCGAGCGAAGGCCAGACTTCGACGGTCGCCTCCTCGTTGTTGGGCATGACGGCGATCGAGCGCTCGGGTTCGGCGTGGAGCGCGCGGGCCAGCAATCCGTCGCGGGTGAGCGCGGCGACCGGCGCCGCGGAAAGCTCGGGCGCGCGGCGCAGCTCGCCGACCAGCGTCATGGCGTCGTGCATGAGCGAAAGCGGGGTCTCGGTGGTGTCTGCGACCACGGCGGCGCCGGCGACGGTGCCCGCGTGGTCCAGCACGGTGGCGGGCTTGGCGGCGCAAAAATCGACAAAGCGCTTGTAGCCGGCGCTCTTGACCATGCGCTCGGCAGTCTTGCGGGCGGCGGGGTCGATGTCTACGGCCACGATGCGCGCCTGGCGCTCACGTGCTGCCGCCTCGCGCTCGCGTGCCTCGGCACGCAGCTGCTCCCACAGAGCGGCGTCGTGCAGCTGCCAGCCCTCAAAGCCCCAGCGCTCGCGTGCGGCGCCCGGGGCGCGGTCGGTCAGAATGTTCACGGCCTCCAACAGCAGACCGCCGCCGGCGCACGAGGCATCGACCAGCGTGGGAAGGGCTTCGTTCTCGTAATCGTCGGCCGTTAGCTCGCGCTCGCACAGTGCAGTCCAGCCGACCTGCGCCAGCACCAGGGCGGCGTAGTCGGGGCGCAGCACGTGTGAGCCCTCGCCGGCGCGGGTCGCTGCGGGCGGCAGGCGTTTGAACAGCGGGTCGCCCGAAAGGTCCAGGCTGATGCTCGCGCGGCGCTGGCGCAGCGAAAGCAGCAGGTGAACATCGGGGTCGGCGGCATCGACGTCGGCACGACGGCCCGTGGTCTCGGCCAGGCGGTCGCACAGCGCGTCCTTGGCGCGCAGGGCCGAGAAACGTGTGTTGCGCAGCTGCTCGGTCACGCCGCGGGCTGTGATGGCGATGGTGGCGCCGGGGCGGACGATGCTCTCCCAGGCAATGTCGTAAACGCCGTCGTACAGCTCATCGGCATCCTGCGCCTCAAAGCGCCCGAGCACCACAAACACGCGGCTGGCCAGGCGCGACCACAGACAGGCGCGGTAGCCTTCTTCGAGCTCGCCCTCAAACGTAGCACGGCCCTTCAGGCGGCGGACATGCGAAAGCCCGAGGCGTTTAAGCTCATCGGCGAGTGCGGGCTCAAAGCCCTCGGGGCAGCTTGCGTAAAATTCCATGGGTGACCTCTCTGGTTGCGTCGCTCCATTATATGATGGATACTTCGTTTACTCTCGCCCCCGAAAGGAACCCATATGATTGATGCGTGCCCCGATTCCGCCGTGCTCTTTTTTGACGTGGACGGCACGCTGACGTCGTTCGATCCCGACAACATGACCGACAAGGACTTTTCGGCGGTTCACCCCTCGCAGGCGGTCGTCGAGGCGTTTCATCGTCTGCGCGACGCGGGACACCAGGCATTTATCTGCACGGGTCGTCCCCTGTGGCTCATCGCGGACAGCTTGCGTGCGCTCGACCCCGCGGGCATCGTTGCCATGGCAGGCGCCACGCTCGAGGTCGAGGGCCGCGTGGTGCATGAGGACTGCTTTGACGAAGACATTGTTGCGGAGCTCGCTCGCCGTATGGTCGCGGCAGGGATTGAAGCCTTTTTCGAGACCAACGTGGCTACTTTTGCCCTGGAACCCGCGGGCGTTGAGCAGTCGTCTCTGATCGGCACTTCTGTGGTGCACAGCACCGAGGAGATGCGCGTCGACGGCAGTCTGCGCGTGGGCAAGGTGTGCATCGTCGCGAGCTACCTGGCTCGCGTAGCCAACGATGACGGCTTTATCGATCGCGAGTTTGAGCTGTGCAACACCGGTGGTCAGAATCGCGAGCTGAGCCCCAAGGGCATCGACAAGGGCGTGGGCGTGGCGCGAGCGCTGGAATACCTGGGTCGCACCGGCAACGCGCGCACCTTTGGCTTCGGCGATTCGGGTAACGACCTGGGCATGCTCGCTGCGGTCGAGACGGCTGTCGCCATGGGCAACGCCATGCCCGAGGTCAAGGCGGTCGCCGACTACGTGACCGACGATGTCGCACACGACGGCACCGTCACAGCGATGCAGCATTTCGGCCTCATCTAATGAATCCCGCGTTCCGACGTTTGCTCAAACTGCGACTCTTTGCTTTTGCATGCTCAATCGATTTATCAATCCAAACACTGAGGTGTTTATACCGTTCGCCGAGAAGATAAAAAACCGCAGCTCACGCCTTGATAAACGTAGGTAAAGTGTTTAGCAGTGCAACGCCCATATGCAGACGAAAGTTTTTGTTGCGGTATTTGCAGGTTGTTCCCATTGGGCGAGAAAACTTGCAAGTTCGACGATGGGCAGCGGTGGTTCGTCCTTTGCTGCTACTTCCCCTGTACCATGGTGAGCGAGATCTTCTTGCGGTCGCGATCGACCTTTTCCACCCACACCTTTACCGTGTCGCCGACGCGTACCACGTCGCTCGGGTGCTTGACGAAGCGGTTGGCGAGCTTGGAGATGTGCACGAGGCCGTCCTGGTGCACGCCCACGTCGACGAAGGCGCCAAAGTCCACAACGTTGCGCACCGTGCCCTTGAGTTCCATGCCGGGCTCCAGGTCGTCGATAGAAAGTGCCGAGCGGCTAAAGACCACCTCGGGTGCGTCGTCGCGCGGGTCGCGACCGGGCTTCTTGAGCTCGTTGACAATGTCGATGAGCGTTAGGGTGCCGCAGTCCAGGTCGCTTGCCAACGCCGAGATGCTGCCCAGACGTCGCTCGATGTCGGGCACGCCGCCGCGGCTGAGCTCGCTGGCTTTAACGCCCGCGCGTTCCAGGACGGACGTGGCCACCTCGTAGCTTTCGGGGTGGACGCTTGTCGCGTCGAGCGGGTTCTTGCCGCCGCTGATGCGCAGGAAACCCGCGGCGTTGAGATATGCCTTGGGACCCAGCTTGGGGACCTTCTTGAGCTGGCGGCGATCGGTGAAGGCGCCGTTTTCCTCGCGGTAGGCCACGATGTTTTTGGCCACGCTCGGCGTGATACCCGATACGTATCCCAGCAGGCTTGCGCTCGCGGTGTTGACGTCGACGCCCACGCGGTTGACGACGTCCTCCACCACGTGGCCCAGGGTGCGCGAGAGCTCGGCCTGGTCAAGGTCGTGCTGGTACTGGCCCACGCCGATGGACTGGGGCGGAATCTTGACGAGCTCTGCCAGCGGGTCCTGCAGGCGGCGGCCCAGGCTCATGGCGCCGCGCACGGTGACGTCCAGGTCGGGATACTCCTGGCTTGCGAGCTCGGAGGCGGAGTACACCGACGCGCCGGCCTCGTTGACGATGGTGTAGCGAAGGCTGGGCGCCTGCTCGGCAATGAACTCCGAGACGACTTCCTCGGTCTCGCGGCTGGCGGTGCCGTTGCCAATGACGATGGTGTTGACGCTGTCCTTCTTGACGAGGCGGGCGAGCTCGCGCTTGGTGCCGGCGACGTCGTGGCGCGGCTTGGTGGGGTAGACCACGCCGTGGTCGAGCAGCTTGCCGGTCTCGTCCATGACGGCGACCTTGCAGCCGGTGCGGTAGCCCGGGTCGAGCGCGAGTACGCGGGCGCCGCGCACGGGGCGCGCCGAGAGCAAGCTCTCGAGATTCTTGGCAAAGACGCTGATGGCCTCGGTCTGGGCGCGAACGGTGAGTCTGGCGCGGGCCTCGCGCTCCAGCGAGGGGGCCATGAGGCGCTTGTAGCCGTCGGCGATAGCGGCGTCAAAGACGGGCGCGAAGACGCCCTGGCGACGGGGCCAGCGGCTGCCGAGGCGCGCCGTGGCGGCGGCGCCGTCGACGTTCACGTGCACGCGGAGTTTGCCCTCGCGCTCACCGCGGTCGATAGCCAGCACGCGGTGGTTGGGAATACGGCGCAGCGGCTCGTCAAAGTTGTAGTACGGCTCGTAGGGGGTCTTCTCGGCGGGGTCGGTCGCCTCGACGACGATATCGGCGGTGTTTTGCGTAAAGGCGCGCAGGTCGGCGACGTTTTCGGGGTCCTCGGCTACCGTCTCGGCCACGATGTCGGCGGCGCCGGCGAGCGCCTTCTCGGGCGTGTCGAAGCCGGCCTCCTCGTTGACGTATGCCGCGGCGGCGTCGAGTGCGCTGCCCTTGGCCGAGGCCTGCATGATGATCATGTTGGCGAGCGGCTCCAGGCCGGCCTCGCGGGCCTTTTGCGCGTGGGTCATGCGCTTTTTGCGGTAGGGCTTGTAGAGGTCCTCGACGCGCTGGAGCTGCGTGGCCTCGCGAATCTGCTGCTCGAGTTCGGGCGTGAGCTTGCCCTGGGCGTCGATGAGCAGAATGACGTCCTCCTTGCGCTGCTCAAGATTGCGCAGGTAGGACAGGCGCTCGTCGAGCGTGCGCAGGGCAACGTCGTCCATGCCGCCCGTTGCTTCCTTGCGGTAGCGCGAGATAAAGGGAATGGTGCTGCCCTCGTCGATGAGCTTGACAGCCGCCTCGATGTTGGCGGCCTTAAGGTTGAGCTCGCGGGCGAGCTGGGCGATAAGATCCATGGGACTCCTTGCGTTTAAGGTGCGTTTGCAGCACAGGGCTACCAAGGATACCACCCGTCCCAAAAGACTGTTTTGGGGCCGCGCCACGAAAATGACCTATCTACTACGTTTAACCCATATGGGTCGACCATCCCCCGGTTTTCCGAGAATACGCAAGCCGTCTACCTGCAGTTTTTATTTCGCGAAATTTGGCATGGTTGAGGGCGATCGGTTAAACGTAGTAGATAGGCGCGTTTCGTGGCGAACGAATCAAGCCGAGGTGCAAAATAGCCCCCGTCCTAGAAAAATCATCTGGTAGAGTTGACCCCGCATGATTTACAAGACGCTATGCGCCACCTACTCTTTTGCCATTTGAGGGAGTGAACTTGTGAATACTTCTGTCGCCAAGAAGGCCAGCCAGGCGGTGCGCCTGCTCATGATGGTGCTCACGGCAGTTCTCATCTTCTTCTTCATCAATGTTATGCTGCTCGTCTCCGATATCCAGGGCACGGCGCGCGTGGTCAACTACGCCGGTCTGGTGCGCGGTACCACGCAGCGAATCGTTAAGCTCGAGGACGCGGGCCAGCCTCAAGATGACCTGCTCAAAGCCGTGGATTCATACATCAACGGTTTGCGTTACGGAAGTGACGACCTCAACCTCGTCCGTCTCGACGACGACGAGTATCAGGCAAAGATGACCGAGCTTGCAAACTATTTTGATGAGCTTTGCGCCGAGATCGTCCACGTGCGCGAAGTCGGCTACGAGAACACCGATATCATCGCCATGAGCGAAGAGTTCTTTGGCATTTGCGACGATGCTACGCGACTCGCAGAGGACTATTCTCAGGAGAAGGCGTCGGCGCTTAACTATCTCGAGGGCTTGGTGATCATCGACATCGTGGGCTTGGTGGCGACCTTTGCGGTCGAGCTTGTTCGCGCGGTGCGAACTGCCGCACTCAATCGCGAGCTGCAGAGCAAAGTCTATCTCGACGAAGCCACAGGACTGCCCAACAAGAACAAGTGCGAGGAGATCTTGGGGCAGGAGCAGCCCGTCTCCGCGGAGGCGCCCGTTGCGGTGTGTGTCTTCGACCTTAACAATCTGCATACGGTCAATAACAGCTTTGGTCACGAGAAGGGTGACGAATACATCCGTTCTTTTGCCCAGCAGCTGGGGCGCGTAGCGTCAGAGACCTGCTTTATGGGTCGCGACGGCGGCGATGAGTTTATCGCGGTGCTGTGGGATGCCGACCGAGCCGCTGTGGAATCC